>CAYUHO010000050.1:0-9137 GCA_964444445.1 uncultured Piscirickettsiaceae bacterium
CGACACTTTTTTCTCAGCCTAATTCTAACCTTAGTTATTAAGCGTTTCCTTAAGCAAAAAATCTAATTGCTACGAACTAAGCGTGCATAATAATTAATCTGACGATCATCGTAATAGCTATAGCCACCTGACAAATATATACCCCATGCATGATTTTTGTTATGTGCATTTGGAGAAGCAGACCAATACCATGGGCTACTTAACTTGGCAACACTGGGGAAAAAATTTGGATTAATAAATACTTTTCCCGTTTCGCTTTGTTTAACCTCCCAACTGGTCGCTTTATTACCCTTGTTTTCACTGTAATAGGTTGACAAGGTATTTAATTCAAAAACACTTGCCATACGCCAGTCATCATAACCACATAATTTTTCGTCATTTGCCGCATCGACTAGGTCAACCCACTCTTCGAACCTATCACCTGCCGTGTAAGCAGGTTTGTGGGTTTTCGGGTTAGCTTCATAATTACCAAGCTTTACGTCAAGGGTATCATTATAGGCAGTTGGTGTATTTTCATCCGTTCCCCAACGATATTTTTTTCGGTAATCCCTCTCGGCTCCATCATCTGTTTTAACTTCCCAAAACAAACCTGTTTTTTTATCAACGACACAGCCCCAGGTTTGGGCTGTATCTTGTAACGTTTTCCCTGTTTGCGAAAGCTTAACAAACTCATTACCTTCACCGTGCTTCATTAATTCAAACAAATGTTCATTGCGCAGGTGTTCATCTGCTGGTAAATTTGGTAAATTCGCCAATTCAATTTGTTTAATCCCTTTTTCCAAATGAATATTCGTCACTGGCAAAAGCGTTGACATTGTCCCTATCGCGACCATAGGCATCAGTAAAATAGAAACCATTGCAATTCTTTCTCATTATTTTTAAGATTCGCACATTCTAATATTAGAAAAAACTAATATTATTAAGAAATCATTGAGTTAGAAAAAAACACTTGCAACTAATTATTAAAATAGGGAGAATACAAGTTGAAATTGCGCCGATTTGAATTTTTCAGCTTGCGGGCGCGTTATAAGTACGGCTAAAGCGAGGAACTTCTAAATTACTTCCCGCATGCTCCCGTACCTCATAATATTTACAACATTACTAGAGGATAAACATAATGGCTAATAAAACAACCGTATTCACTTCAGAATCTGTTTCAGAAGGGCATCCTGATAAAATTGCTGACCAGATTTCAGACGCGATGTTAGATGCAATTCTAAAACAAGACCCAAAAGCACGAGTTGCTTGCGAAACCTTTGTTAAAACAGGCATGGTTGTTTTGGGTGGTGAAATCACGACCGAAGCCTGGGTTGATCAAGAAGAATTGGTTCGTAACGTGGTAAACGACATTGGTTATAACCATGGTGACCTTGGTTTTGATGGTTCAACCTGTGCGGTACTCAGCTCAATCGGTAAACAATCTCCCGAAATTGCTCAAGGTGTAAATGAATCCTCTAGCCATGAACAAGGTGCGGGAGACCAAGGGTTAATGTTTGGCTATGCTTCTAACGAAACAGAAGTATTGATGCCTGCCCCTATTTTTTATGCTCACCGACTAATGGAAAAACAAGCCGAATTACGAAAAAGCGGACAAATTAACTGGTTAAGACCTGATGCAAAAAGCCAAATAAGCCTACGCTACGAAGATGGACAACCTGTTGGTATTGATGCCGTCGTTATTTCAACTCAACACAATCCAGAAGTAGATAATAAAACCCTACACGAAGCAGTAATGGAAGAAATCATCAAGCCAGTTTTACCTGAAAACTGGTTAAATGCCAAAACCAAATACCACATCAACCCAACAGGGAAATTTGTCATTGGCGGTCCTGTTGGTGATGCAGGTTTGACAGGACGCAAAATTATTGTCGATACCTATGGTGGTATGGCTCGTCATGGTGGCGGTGCTTTTTCTGGTAAGGATCCATCAAAAGTTGACCGCTCAGCGGCTTATGCTGGGCGATATGTCGCAAAGAACATTGTTGCCGCAGGTTTAGCGGACAAATGTGAAATTCAAATTTCTTACGCTATTGGTGTAGCAGAACCAACATCAATTAGCATTGAAACCTTTGGTACTGAAAAAGTAGCAGTACAATTAATTGAAAAACTGGTTTCGGAACATTTTGATTTACGTCCTAAAGGGCTGATTGAAATGTTAGATCTATACCGCCCTATTTATCAAAAAACAGCTACTTATGGACATTTTGGTCGAGAACTTCCTGAGTTTACATGGGAAAAAACCGACAAAGCAAATGCTTTAAAATCAGATGCAGGCATTTAATCAAATTTGAGTAAAAATCACCAGGGAGGCCCCCCTGGTGTTTTTTTTGAAAAACAAGAAGAGATAAGATGAAAACACAACAAAATTACGCGAAAAGCGGACAAAAGCTTAGTTTAGAGTTCTTTCCTCCAAGAACAGCACAAGGCATGGAAAAGCTAACAACCACCATTCAAAACCTGTCTATTTTAAAGCCAGAATATATGTCTGTTACCTATGGTGCAGGGGGAACAACACAAGAAAAAACCCTTGAGACCGTTAAATACATTCAAACTCAAACTGAATTTGAAGCAGCACCCCATTTAACTTGTATCGGTGCTACAGAAGAAAGCCTAACTGAGCTACTGAATACCTACGAAACACTTGGCGTAAAACGTATTGTTGCTTTACGAGGTGATTTACCTTCTGGCATGATGGTTCCAGGTGACTTTAAATATGCGAGTGACTTAGTTGATTTCATCAAAAAAACACGTGGAGATACCTTTAAAATTGAAGTTGCCGCCTACCCTGAAACACACCCACAAGCACGTAATTGCGACATAGGAATAAAATGGTTCAAACATAAAGTTAACCAAGGAGCAGATGCGGCTATCACTCAATACTTCTTTAATCTTGATAGTTACTTGTACTTTATAGATAACTGTGAAAAAAATGGAATTGATTTGCCAATTATTCCAGGGGTTATGCCAATCTTAAATTATGAAAATCTAATTCGTTTTTCAGAAGCCTGTGGTGCGGAAGTTCCACGCTGGTTAAAATGTCGCTTAGAAAGCTTTGAAGATGATACCGAAAGCTTGCAATCTTTTGGCAGAGATGTCATCACCCAACTTTCTCAAAAACTACTAGATGCAGGCGCACCAGGGATTCATTTTTATAGTATGAATCAGTCTCAGCCTATTATTAATATTGCAAAAGAATTAAATTTTAAATAATGAGGCTGTCTAGATTCTATTTACCTGCACACTATCAGCTAGGTAAAACCTTAACACTAAATAAAGAACAAGCCCACTATGCCTTAACGGTTTTAAGACTAAAAGACGGTCGATTAGTTGAAGTTTTTGATGGGCAAGGACAACAAGCCTTAGCAAGAATAAACCTAACCAGTCGTCGAACAGCAGACATCACAATTGAAGAAGTCTCTTCTCCTGATACAGAATCACCACTCAATACCACTCTATGCCAAGCCATATCCAAAGGTGACAGAATGGACTACACTATCCAAAAATGTGTTGAATTAGGTATTAACAGTATTCAACCACTAATAACTCAAAACTGTGATATTAAACTCAGCGAAGAAAGGCTGGTGAAAAAACAGCAACAATGGCAACAAATTGCCATCTCAGCCTGTGAGCAATCCAATCGAAACACCCTACCAACAATCCTCCCCCATTTGTTATATAAAGACTGGTTACAGGAAATTGAAACAAGAGAAGGCTTTGTACTTAACCCAAATGCTAAACAAGGCTTAAAACAAGTCAATGATTCAATTAAAAACAAACCATTACACCTACTTATTGGACCAGAGGGAGGGTTATCAGAAGAAGAAATAAAACAGGCGATTAAACTAGGATTAACAGATATTCAACTTGGAAAACGCATCCTAAGAACTGAAACTGCAGGCGTTGCGGTACTCTCAGCACTGCAACTCCTATGGGGTGATTTTTAAAATTTAAAATAACGACCTAAATGACCTTATTTGTTTAGTCCTAAAGTCTTACTCTCAGGATTTAGCTTAAAATTCTATTTTTAACATTAAATATCATGACATCCATTATTTCTTTATTCTATTATTATAATTAACCTAGGTCACTGCTAAGCAAATCCGATACCAGTGTTTCTAAAAACTAAAAATTCTGGCACAAAATTTATGATGTTTTCTTTGCCCTTTCTGCCATAATTCCATACACCATGACCGTAATAATTGGAAACAAAGAGGCAAAAGCAATCAAGCCGAAACCATCAATAAGCGGATCTCGACCTTCAATATTCGTTGCTAAACCAATTCCTAGGGCAGCGACTAAAGGAACGGTTATAGTAGATGTCGTTACCCCTCCACTGTCATAAGCGATGGGAACGATATGTTTAGGAGAAATAAAAGTCAGCCCAATCACCACAATATAACCCGCAATAATATAGTAATGAATCTGTCCACCATCAACGATCCTAAACGCACCAAGTGCAATCCCAAATGCAACCCCAAAAGCGACAAACACTCTTAGTTTTAAATCGTTTATTTTCCCTTGACTAATTTTTTTTGACTTCTTCGCAATTGCCATTAAGGCAGGTTCAGCCATTGTTGTAGAAAAACCGATTGCAAATGCAAAAGTATAAATTGACCAAATATTACCTGCTTCTGTCAATTGAAATGCCATGGTTTCGCCCAGTGAAAATAAGCCCATCTCTAAGCCTAAAATAAAAGCATACAAACCAAGAATAACCAATACAAAGCCAACAAGCGTTAATTTTAAATTTTCAATGTGTTTTCTGAGGACCACATATTGAAAAAAGAAAATAATCACTAAAATGGGGATAACATCTCGAACCACCGTCATGACGCCTTCAAGAATCGATTGAATTGAAACAGAAGCAACAGCTGATGCTTCTGTTTTAACCACAAATTCAATCACTTCTGTTGACTCGACAAAGTTATAAACAACTATGCCGTAAATTTGCACAAAAATCATGGGCGTTAAAGATGCAAAAGCAATTAAACCAAACCCATCAATAAGCGGATTTCTGCCTTTAATTGCGGCTGCCAAACCTATCCCTAATGCGGCAACTAAAGGGACTGTAACCGTTGACGTTGTCACGCCTCCTAAGTCATAGGCTAAACCAATGATTTCAGTCGGGGCAAAAAAAGTAACGGAAACAACTAATATATACCCCGTGATAATATAGTAATGTATTGGATGCCCTTTAAGAATCCGAAAACCCCCTAAAACGATCGCAAAGCCGACGGAAAGAGCAACCACATACCTTAAAGTATGCGCATCAATACGACCACTACTGATTGAAGCTGCCTGTTCAGCAATAACGTATAATGCTGGCTCGGCAATTGTTGTACCAAAACCAATTGCAAATGCAAAAATAAGAATCCAAATGGTAGAATCTGAGTGGGCAAAATCAGAGGCCAATTTTTCGCCAACCGGGAAAATACCAATTTCCAATCCTTGTAAAAAAATAGCCAAACCGACACCCACTATTGCCATTCCAATCGTAGTAGGAATCCAGTTTTCAGGGACTGACTGTAGAATAATTAACTGGAAAAATAAAATGACCAAAATAATTGGGGTTAAGTCTCGAAAAGACTCTTTTAAAAGACGAAAAAGATTATGAACATGCTTCACATTCTAATACCTAACAAATCAATATTAATTAAATTGTACCCTAATCCACCGTTAGGATTTGGGTTGTACATAAAAAAACCTTCCCAATTTAACCGATTGTTTATAATAGCTAGCTTAGATGATAGGAAGAGAAAATTATGAACGAAAATGTACCCCATTTACAAACTTCATTAACCGGTCCATTACATGAATTAGAATTTAAGTTCTTAGCAAATCAAGGAAAAATTGAATCTTGGTTTCGCAAGCAATTTAAACATACACCTGCTCCTTTCTATGCATCTGTTGATTTAAGATGTGCCGGCTACAAACTTGCACCCGTTGATACCAACTTGTTTCCTGCTGGGTTCAATAATTTACACCCTGACTTGAGACCCCTTGCTGTCCAGGCCGCGCAAAATGCAGTGACCGAAGCCTGCCCGATTGCAGATGGCGTTCTGATCATCCCAGAAAACCACACTCGCAATACTTTTTACCTAGAAAATCTTTGTGCCTTACAAGACATTATTACTCGTGCTGGTTATGAAGTACATATTGCAAGTTTAAATCCGGAAATCACACAGGAAACGGTAATTGACCTTCCTTCTGGTAACAAACTAAGTTTGAAACCGATTATTAAGAAAGATAATCGAGTAGGTGTAGAAAACTTTTTTCCATGCGCTGTATTATTGAACAATGATCTTTCAGCTGGTCGGCCAGAAATCCTAGAGAACATAGAACAAACGCTTTTACCACCACTTGAACTTGGTTGGGTGCAAAGATATAAAACGCACCATTTTACTCACTATCACAAAATTGCAGAAGAGTTTTCAGAGATTCTCAAAGTAGACCCATGGTTAATTAGCCCACTATCAAGACAGTGTGGTCCAATTAACTACAAAACACGTACAGGATTAAACAACCTTTCTGAAACGGTGCAAGAAGTCCTAGACACCACAAAAGATTACTATCAAACTCATGATATCTCCTGCAAGCCATTTGTCATCGTTAAATCTGATAGTGGAACTTATGGGATGGCAATTGTATCTGTTGATGCCGCCGAAGATATCCTTAACATGAACAATAAACAACGTAAAAAAATGGCATCAGCAAAAGAGGGACTGGTTGCCGAACAGATGATTGTACAAGAGGGCGTTTATACCCATGAAACTTGGGAAGGAGCAGTTGCAGAACCTGTCGTTTATATGATTCACAACCAAGTGGTAGGTGGTTTTTATCGTGTTCATACGGGTAAAACTGCAACGGATAATCTTAATTCACCAGGGATGCACTTTGAACCACTCTCTTTTGAATCCTCTGCCTCTAACCCTGATTGCAGTCAAGATTGTGATGCCGCACCTAACCGTTTTTATGCTTTCGGAGTTGTCGCAAGATTAGCTTTATTAGCCGCTGCAAGAGAGGTTCACGATGCCAAAATCATTAATAATACAGGTGACCAAATATAATGAATTCTGAGATTTCAAAAAAGCAACTTAAAGTAGGCATCGTGATGGATCCGATTGAAAACATCAAGCCCTATAAAGACAGCTCTTTTGCAATGCTTTTAGAAGCCCAACGCCGTGGGCATGAATTAATTTACATGCAGCCTGAAGATGTTTTTTTAGAAAATGGTAAACCTTTTGCCAATCTGTCGGCATTAAAAGTTTGGGACAGAGAGTATAAAGACACAGAATCACAATTTTTTGGTTTTGGTAAAACCTATCAAGCAGACCTAACCCAACTTGATATTATCCTCATTCGACAAGACCCGCCTTTTACCAATGACTATCTTTACTGTACTCATTTTTTAGAACTGGCAGAGTCCGCTGGGGTAACCGTGGTAAACAAACCACAAAGCTTACGAGATGCAAATGAAAAATTGTTTGCAAGTTGGTTTCCACAATGTATTCCAGCAACGTTAGTAAGTGCCAATGCTGATGACATTAAACAATTCATCGAAACCAATCAAGATGTCATTTTAAAACCGCTTGATGCCATGGGCGGTTCGTCTATTTTTCGGGTTAAAGCAGGCGATACCAATACCAATGTTATCTTAGAAACCATGACCGATTTTGGTAAACATCATATTATGGCACAAATATTTTTGCCTGAAATCAAGCAGGGTGATAAACGTATTTTGCTCATTAATGGCGATCCTATCCCTTATGCTCTTGCCAGAATACCAGCAAAAGGTGAAAATAGAGGCAATATTGCAGCAGGAGGTACAGGGGTTGGTGTCGCATTAACTGAGCGTGATTATTGGTTATGTGAACAAATCAAACCAACCTTGCAAAACAAAGGATTGCATTTTGTTGGTCTTGATGTCATTGGCGACTACATAACAGAAATAAATGTCACCAGCCCAACTTGTATCAGAGAACTGGACAAACAATACCACCTAAACATTGCAGGCACACTTTTTGACCATTTGGAAAATACGCTTACTGATTAGTCTTTGGTTGTTAACACTACTAACATCATGTAGCCAAACAACTAAAGACACTCATCAACAGACCTTCTATGTTTTTGGTACTTCTGTTAATATTCAAGTTCAAGACGTGGATAAAAAAACGGCTGAGCTGGCAATTCAAACAATAGAAAAAGACTTTCACTTTTTAAATAAAGAATGGCACGCTTGGGATAAGGGCGGTATTGTCAGCCAAATCAATCAGGCAATTGCGGAGAATAAAGCAATTGAAGTAAGCGAGCAAGTAAAACAGTTTATTTTAAAATCTCAACAACTCTCTCAGCAATCAAATTATCTATTTGACCCAGCAATTGGTAAGTTAATTGCAATGTGGTCATTTCACTCAGAAGACTGGCAGCCCCCCCCCCCTGGTGATTTTTTGATTAAAAAGTGGTTACAAAACCGTCCATCAATCAAACATATAACATTTAATAAAAATAGCCTTAGCTCTAAAAACAATCAAGTTCAACTAGACTTTGGTGCTAATGCCAAAGGGCTTGCCTTAAATCGTGCAATCAAACATTTAAAGTCTGTTGGGATTCGTCATGCTATTGTAAATATCGGCGGTGATATGAGCTGTATTGGTCAAAATATTTACAGTAAAGAGAATCACAGTTGGCAAATTGGTATTCAATCACCGAACAACCCAAATGATTTGATTGCAACCGCCAGTATAAACGATGATTTAAGTATCGTTACCTCTGGAACATACCAGCGTTATTTTGAATGGAAGGGTAAACGTTATTCACATCTACTTGATCCAAATACAGGCAGACCTGCTGATAGTTTTGCATCGGTAACAGTAATCCACCAAGACCCAACAATAGCTGATGCGGCGGCTACTGCAATACTTATTGCAGGTAAGGATAAATACAAAACGATAGCCCTGCAAATGGGAATCACTGAAATGCTGTTAATTGACCAGCAGGGAAATATGATTAACACCAGCCCGAGGATTAAAACTCAAAAGTAACGACAGTAATCACTCCAATTTTATTTCCTCAATTTCTATTACTTAAGGAAACGCTTAACAACTAAGGTTAGAATTAGGCTGAGAAAAAAGTGTCGC
>CAYUHO010000051.1:0-3672 GCA_964444445.1 uncultured Piscirickettsiaceae bacterium
GTTATTAAGTGTTTCCTTAAAACAAACTGCGTAAAGTATTTTATAACAAGCTTTCGCTTGTTAGCTACTCTGCGCAACTGATAGGCGCGTATTATATAGATTCGGTGCGCTTGGTCAAGCCATTTTTTTAATAAATAAACAAATAATAATTATGAATTTGCTTTTCTAACTTCAATTGCTTCTAAAGCCATTGATATTCTTGCAATACATTTATCTTTTCCGATTAATTCAGCGGTTGCATCAATTGATGGAGACTGCCCTGCTCCAGTGATTGCGACACGTAATGGCATGCCAACTTTTCCCATACCCAGTTCTAACTCTTCTGCAGTTGCCTTTATCTGAGTATGAATATCTTCAGCTTTCCAACTTTCTAATTGACTAAATTTTTCTTTTACTAACTTTAAAGCCTCTTCAGCAACAGGTCGAAGGTGTTTTTTCGCCGCGTTGGCATCAAACGCGGTGAAGTCTTGATAAAAGTATGTCGCTGAATTTGCCATTTCAACTAGGGTCTTTGCTCTTTCTCTTAGTAGCTCTGCAACTTGTTTGAGTTTTGAGGTATCACTAATATCAAATTCTAATGCCTGCATGAATGGGGTTAGATTTGCGACTAGATTCTCAATGTCAGTGGTTTGAATATGCTGCTGATTAATCCAAAGTAACTTTTCAAGATTGAAGGTTGAAGGTGCTGAATTAACCGTTTCCAGTTTAAAGTGTTCTATCATTTCATCAATGGTAAAAATTTCTTGCTCTTCATGTGACCAACCCAAACGAACCAGATAATTAAGTAAAGCTTCTGGTAGGTAACCTTCCTCTTTGTATTGTAAAACAGATACCGCACCATGGCGTTTAGACAGTCGACTACCGTCTTCCCCTAATACCATTGGAATATGTGCAAACTTAGGAATATTAGCCCCTAGTGCGTTATATAAATTAATTTGTCTTGGGGTATTGTTTAGGTGGTCGTCGCCACGAATAACGTGGGTCATGTTCATGTCCCAGTCATCGACCACGACAGTTAAATTATAGGTTGGCGTACCATCAGAACGGGCAATAATTAAATCATCTAATTCTGTATTTGAAACCCTTACCTGCCCTTTTACAATATCATCAATAACAACATCGCCGTCAAGCGGGTTTTTAAAACGAATTACGGGCGAAATTTCACCAGGGGGGGTACCTTTAAAATCACGGTAACGTCCATCATAACGTGGTTTTTCATTATTTGCTTTTTGCTTCTCACGCATTTCATTTAGTTCTTCAGGCGTCGCATAGCAATAATATGCCATGTCATTATCCATCAGGGTTTGAATGACTTCTTTATAACGCCCAAAACGCTTTGTTTGATAATAAGGTCCCTCTGTATGTTCTAATCCTAACCATTTCATTCCTTCAAAAATAGCATCTACTGATTCTTGGGTTGAACGCTCCAAATCTGTATCTTCGATTCTTAAGATAAAATCACCCTTATTTTGCTTCGCAAATAACCAAGAAAAAAGAGCGGTACGAACACCGCCAATATGAAGATAACCTGTTGGACTAGGTGCAAAACGAGTTTTAACCACGGGACTTCCTAATGATATAATTTAAGTTCGCGTATTGTAACCGATTAAACGGTTTAAATCACAACCAGAATCTTCACAGTTATGCCAAATTAATCTTTTTTCAAACTGATGTTTGCAGCTGATGATTGTAGAATTTTTCAATACAGACAATCCCTTCCGTTGTTTGGTTAAAATAACAGTCCATTTGACTGAAATTCAAACGAAAACTCAAAGCAGGTGATAAATTGAAATATCGTAAATTAGGCAGAACAGGAATTGATATTAGCGTGATTGGCTTAGGCACAATGACTTGGGGCTTGCAGAATAACCAACAACAAGGGTTTGAGCAAATGGATTATGCGCTTAATCGTGGTGTTAACTTTTTCGATACCGCTGAAATGTATGCTATTCCACCCAGTGCTGAGACCTATGGCACAACAGAAACCATCATTGGAAACTGGTTTGCTTCACGCGGGTTGCGTGAAAAGGTTATTTTAGCAACCAAACTCACCCCTGATTTACCCTGGATTCGAGACGGAAATAACAAAATTAATCGCACCAATATTATCTCTGCCGTTGAAGGGAGTCTTAAACGTTTACAAACTGATTATATCGACCTATATCAACTTCACTGGCCTAACCGTGGTTCTTATCATTTTGGACAGATTTGGGATTTTAATCCTAGTTTCAATCCTGAAGCAGAACAAAGCAACTTTTTAGAAACCTTAGAAACCTTTCAGCAATTAATTAAGGAAGGAAAAGTACGTCATATTGGTTTATCAAATGAAACTGCTTGGGGAATGACAAAGTGGTTACAGTTAGCTGAGGCTAATAACTTACCTCGTATGGCCTCTATTCAAAATGAATATTCTCTATTATGTCGCCATTTTGAACCTGACTTAAGTGAAATTGCAATCCATGAAAACTGTGGGCTACTTGCTTGGTCGCCTTTGTGCCGTGGCATGCTAAGCGGGAAATATTTAAATTCCGCCAAACCAAAAGGGGCAAGGTTAAGCATTGAAACCAGACCTGACCATCGTTCTATGCCAAATACGGATGAAGCGATAAAGGCGTATATAAACCTTGCCAAACAACACAATTTAGACCCCGCGCAGATGGCATTGTCTTTTGTAAACAACCAACCTTTTGTAAGTTCAACATTAATTGGTGCTACCACCATGGCACAATTAACAGCAAATATTGATTCTATTTCAATTGAGTTATCTACTGAAGTTTATGCGGGGATTAATAAAATCAGAAGAACCTTTCCAATAGTCTTTTAAAAGGTCTCATCATGGCATTAATTATTCTGTCACTCGAATAAGCCGATAGACCATAAGCAAAAGTAAAAAGGCCGCAAAGAGCAGATTAAAAATCAACACCGCAATTGATAAATATAAATACCCTACTTCATTGCTAAGTTGGTACATGCTTTGTACGGCTAAACCAAATGATGCGACTGGAAAAATATATGCCCAACCCAGCATAGTCAACTTGGCACGTTTAAAATAAGTATATTGAATCACTAAAAATATAAAAATAAACAGGGTGAAATTAAAAATCACAAGTGTAAAGGTGTTTAAAATATTTTGCTCTGTTAATAATTGATAAGCCACAATCGCCAAGGAGGGGGGCGATAAAATAATAAATAAACTTGGGCGTAAGTTTTTTGGAAAACTAGTTGAAAACATTAACCTATAAATAACAAAAACCAAAAAAACAAGCCAAAATAGCAAGCTGGCAGAAAAATAAAACCAAAGCAACTCTGTCGTTGAACTAGATAAAAAACGGTGCCCAGCAATAACCACCATAAAATTACCAGACAAAAGAACAAATAAAATAGGTTTAATATTCTCAATCACAAAATAGTGTTCATCTTGCCAACGCTTAAATACCTCAATATTTAAGAAAGCATGAAAAATAAGCAAAATATAAAAACTAAATTCCGCAACCTTAATGGGTAAATAAGAATGGATAGAATATAAAAACAAGATTAATGTTAGAGAAAAAATCGAAAATTCAATCAAACTATGTGGACAACGCCACTGTTCTAATACAAACATTCTTCCCTGACTTGTCACTAAATTTTTAACAAAAAAACCAATTGCTACGGTAAAAACTAACCAAGCAA
>CAYUHO010000051.1:3772-8865 GCA_964444445.1 uncultured Piscirickettsiaceae bacterium
GTCACTAAATTTTTAACAAAAAAACCAATTGCTACGGTAAAAACTAACCAAGCAACACTATTTACAATAAAAGAAAATTTTGCTAGTTCAAAAGTAGAAATTTCAACAAAATGAGCCATCTCAGAAGACAAACCAAGCAAACCCATTGGTACTGCAAAATAGTTAATTGGAAATTTAAAAAACTCTTTTTTAGTTAACATGGTATAAGGTCTCAGATAATTTTAATAATCTTCAACATTTGAACGCAATTTTTTTTGTTGCCCACGCTTTGTTTTAGAATTTAATCTTTTTGCTCTTGCATTCTTAGATGGTTTAGTTGGAATACGGTATTTTTTGGTTTTGAGTACGGGGGTGATAAACTCGATAAGTCGCTGTAAAGCAGCGGCACGGTTTTTTTCTTGTGTTCTGTGTTGCTGAGATTTAATAATCAGCACACCGTCTTTGTTGATCCGTTTATCTTTTAACAAAAGTAGGCGATTTTTATACTTCTCATCTAGGCTTGAGTTTTTGATGTCAAATCTTAAGTGAATAGCAGAAGAGACTTTATTAACATTCTGTCCCCCTGCTCCCTGTGAGCGAATAGCGGTTAATTCAATTTCTGCAAGGGGAATCGAGATATCTGCAGAAATCACTAACATTACAAATTTGTTCCTGTTAGCACACCAGTGATTAACCCAATTAAAGCACCAAACACACCGCCCCATACCACCAGCCAGCCGAGATGTTGTTGAATCATTTTCTGAACCATTTGTTTGACCATTCCAGGTGTCAGATCTTCAAGCCTGGAATCAATAATATGAGCAACTTTTTGCTGAATTTCAACAATCATATCTGGCTGATCTACTTGCTGCTTTAACTTCTCGACAAAACTATCGGATTCCGACATTTCAACCAAAGAAGCCTGCATGTTTTTAATAAAGGGTTCTTTTAGGGGAGCTAATGCTCCTTCTCCGCCAAACATTCCAAGCATACTGCCAAAACTGGATTCCATAATGACTTTAACGAGTCGATCAAATGCGGGATTTAAATCGACACTTTCAATAACCGGTGTTAAGTTAAGATGGATTGTTCCCTCTTTTGCACTCATAAAACGATCAATATTTTCGTGTGTAAAAAACTGATTCATCATCAGCGTTTTAATCGATTGTTTAAACGCTTCAAATTGATTTGGAATAACACCTGAACCAATAAGGCCAGGAACCCTTTCAAATAATAAATAAATAGCAAGCCAATTAGTAATCGCACCAGACAAGGCAAACAAGCCAATTAGCAGGACGAGGTTGTTGTCTAAAGCGAAACCCATGCCAATAAGGATAATACTAAACAGGTTAGTGAGAAGTGATTTGTTCATATTTTATGTTCTTGTTCTTTGTTTTTTTGTAACGTTTTTGGTTGATGATTTTGTCCTGTCTTTATTCGAGGAACGCTTAACTCTGTCATTGTTCCCACTGCGAGTATTCTTTGAGGTTTTTGCATAGGATTTTTTATTCTCATCATAAGGTGATTTATATCTTAAATCAGGCCTAGCTTCTTCCTTCATACCAACACTTTTTAATAACTGATTGATTTGCTTCCAAGACAATTCTTCTGTTTTAGACTGCTTTAATTTTCTAGGTAATTCAAACATGCCATAACCCGTTCGAATTAAACGACTAACTTGTACGCCTTGCGACTCCCAAATACGGCGAACTTCACGGTTTCGTCCTTCTTTGATAACCACTTTATACCAGTTGTTGATTGAATCATCATCTTGCTTGGGAAGCTTACTGATTTTGTCAAACTTCGCCATCCCATCTTCGAGCTTAACCCCTTTTTTAAGGCGATAAATAATCTCTTCAGAGACCTCCCCAAAAACTCTTACCGAATATTCGCGTTCAATTTCATAGGATGGGTGCATCATTCGATTTGCTAACTCTCCATTATTGGTTAAAATTAGCAAGCCAGAAGTATTGATGTCTAAACGCCCGATTGAAATCCAACGTCCATTGATAATACGGGGTAGTTTTTCAAAAATAGTGGTTCTCTCTTTTTCATCTTTACGAGTGCATACCTGCCCTTCTGGTTTGTTATACAAAATAACTTGTGTTGCTTGTTTGGCTAAACGAGTTTCTTTAACCGCATTGCCTCGAAACTGAATATTATCCGTTGCAAATGCCCTATCCCCTAACTGGGCTATTCTGCCATTCACTTTAACCAATCCATCAGCGATGTATTTTTCAACTTCACGACGCGAACCAAAGCCAGCTCTTGCAAGTATCTTTTGTAATTTTTCGCTTTCTTTTTCAAGCTGTTTTGCCATGCTTAAATGCCTACTAATTGTAAAATTTGAGATTGTGCGAAGCGGTAAGGTCCTATCAAAAGGGAACCTAGTACGCCTAAAAGCATTAATCCAATGATTAAAAAGAAACCATAAGGTTCCATCCGCATATAGTAATAATATAATTTCTTTGGTAGGAATGCAGCCAACACCCTGCTTCCATCAAGCGGAGGAATCGGCAACATATTCAAAATGGCTAAAATTAAATTAATCGCAATTCCTGCCATTCCACTGTAAACAAGAAATTGACCAGCACCCGAAGAGAGTCCAATCATATAACCCAGCTTAGCAATCATCGCCCAAATAATGGCCATCATTATATTTGATATTGGGCCAGCAATCGCAACCCATGCCATATCATGTCGAGGACGTTTAAAATGATTTGGATTGATAGGAACCGCTTTCGCCCATCCAAAAACAAAACCACCTAAAAGTAATAAAACAATCGGCACGACAACCGTTCCAATTGGATCCACATGTTTAAGAGGGTTTAAGGTTAAGCGTCCTAACCTTTTTGCAGTTTTATCTCCAAACTGCAAAGCAACCCAACCATGAGCAACTTCATGTACAGTAATCGCAAAAATAACAGGGAGCGTCCAAACTGCTAATTTTTGCATAAAGTCTAGTTCAGGCATCAAATTCTCCTCGTCCTTGACGAACTAAAACAGGGACATCTTCAGTAAAATCGACCACCGTGGTTGGCTCGTAACCACAAAATCCGCCATCTAAAACCACATCTAAACAATGACCTAATTCTTCTTGTATTGTCCAGCCATCTGTCATTGGAATAAGTTCATTTGGTTGAATTAAAGAGACTGAAATCAACGGTTTATCAAAGTAACTTAACAACGCGTTTGCAACAATGTTCTCGGTAATTCTCAAGCCAATCGTTTTCTTTTTAGGTGTTTGTAAGCGTCTTGGAACTTCTCGGCTTGCAAGTAGAATAAATGTAAATGCACCGGGCAGGTGTGATTTTAAATAACGGAACTGGGTATTTCCCACTTTTGCATACTCAGATAAGTGAGATAGGTTTTCACATACCAAGGTGAAATCATGCTTTTCATCTAAGCGACGAATTTCTCTTATTCTATCCGCGCCCTCTTTATTATCCCAAGCACAACCTAAGGCATAGCCAGAGTCAGTTGGGTAAGCAATCACACCACCACGATTTAAAACATCAACAACTTGTAGCAACAAACGTTTTTGCGGATTTTCAGGATGCACTGAAATATATTGACAATCTTTTTTCACACTATAGAATCTTACAGATTAATTAAACCGTTATTATACTGTAAAATCCTTAACCAAAAAGAAACTATGAAAACACCAAAACGTATTCAACCATTGATAGACGACGGACTAGTTGACGAAGTTGTTAGTCGCCTAATGAGCGGAAAAGAAGCCGATGTATTTATTGTGCTTTGTGGTGATGAATATCGCTGTGCAAAAGTATATAAAGAAGTACACCAACGCAGCTTTAAAAAAGCAGTTACCTACCAAGAAGGCAGGAAATCACGTAATAGTCGCCGCGCTAGAGCCATGGAAAAAAAGTCTAAATTCGGACAAAAAGAGCAAGAAGCGGCTTGGCAAACAGCAGAAGTTGATGCCTTGTATAAAGTGGCTAGCGCTGGTGTACGAGTTCCGAAACCCTACGGATGTTTTGATGGTGTTTTATTAATGGAAATAATCACCGATGGCGAAGGTGGCGTTGCCCCTAGGCTTAATGACGTAACCCTGACTGAGGAACAGGCTATTGAAGACCATTACCAAGTCATGGTTGATGTCATGAAAATGCTAAGTGTTGGAATTATTCATGGTGACTTATCTGAGTTCAATATTTTGCTTGATGAATACGGCCCTGTTATCATTGACTTACCCCAAGCAGTTGATGCTTCCGCCAATAATAATGCTAAAAAAATGCTACAACGTGATGTAAGAAATGTCACCAACTACTATTCTCAATATGCGCCACAATTATTGGAAACAAATTATGCTGACGAAATGTGGAGCCTATATGAAAAAGGCGAACTCACAGCTGAAACCGAATTAACAGGCACCTTCAAGAAAGATGAAAAAGGAGCAGATGTTGATTCTGTTATTCACGAAATACAAGAAGCAATTAAGGAGGAAGAAGCAAGGTTAGCCCGAATCGCTCAAGCTGATTCAGGAGATTAGTTTAGAGGGTCAAATTAAGCTAAAAATCACCAGGGGGGAACTAACTTCTAATGTGACCTACCCCGATAAATTCAATTTGATAACCATCTGGATCTTCTGCAAAGGCAATAATGGTTGATCCCGCATTCATTGGCCCTGCTTCTCTAGTAATTTTTCCTCCATTTTGTTTTATTTTTTCGGCCGTTTTATAAACATCTTCGACTTCAATCGCAATATGCCCATAACCTTGACCAAGTTCATAGTTGTCAATACCCCAATTGTAGGTTAACTCTAGTACGGTATTTTCCTCTTCATTACCGTAGCCTAAGAAGGCTAAGGTAAACTCTCCTTTTGGATAGTCTTTTTGGCGTAAAAGTTCCATACCTAACACCTCTGTATAAAACTTAATTGACTTACCTAGATTACCAACTCGTAACATTGTATGTAAAATTCTCATATTTCTCTCTTTTTAAAGTTTAATGCCAATTGTTTTTGAAAACAGATGAATAACAACGACGCCTAAAACAATTAATCCCATTCCAACCATTGCAGGAATATCGGGAACTTGTTTATGGAGACACTTAACAACTGATTGAAATTCTGCGTGGACTTCTAGCCCATC
>CAYUHO010000052.1:0-8641 GCA_964444445.1 uncultured Piscirickettsiaceae bacterium
TTGCTTTATTTTTCAGCTTTATTACCTCAATTTGTAGATCCTAATGAACCTATTGTTTTTCAAATGTTATTAATGGGTTTAACTTGTTTTGTTGCTGATATTTTGGTTTACACTATGTTTAGTCATATGGGGGCACAGTTGGCTCGTCAGCGGTTAAAAGCTTGGGTAATTAATTTAATTAATAAAGTGGCAGGTGTTACATTGATTGTAACGGGTCTCAAAATGGCAACATTAGAGAAAGATACTCTGTAGGTGAAAACTTGATGTTATTCAGCGTGTCCTTTAGATTCGTTTTTTAGGGTGCAAAGGTCTCAAGATAAAGCTTTTAAGTAGTCTTTAAAAATATTCTTTTGTGAAAAAACTGCTCTGCGTGCATTTTTACCTAGTTTTTTTAGTGCTTGTTCGTCATCTAGTATTTTATTTAAGGTGTTCTTTAGCTCTTTAAAATGACAAACTTGTATTAGTCCTTGATTGTTTTTTAACAGTTCTGTTTCTTGTTCAAAATCAGACATATCTTTGCCTGTGATAATCGCTGCTTGGACTGCGGCAGGCTCTAAAATATTATGCCCTCCTTTTTCTACAAATGAACCGCCCATGATGACTAGTTTAGCATCAGAAAATAAGGGCATTAATTGATCAATTGCATCAATTAAATAATATTTTATATTGGGAGTGATGGGTTCTTTAAGGCTAAAAACAGCCAGTTGTTTTCGATCATTCTTTAATTCTTCAACAATAGATTGACTTCTTTTTGGGTGGCGTGGAACGATAATGAGCAGTTCATTACGGTTTAGTTTTTTCCACAATTGAATTATTTGAAACTCTTCAGTTGCATGGCTAGATGCGAGTAAAACGAAAGGTTGTTGGATTGATGATTTTTGAGGTTTTATATCTGCAAGCCCAGCATACTTTAGGTTACCTAAAATTTGAATATTTTCTTTATTAACACCTAGTTTTTCAAAGTTATCTGCTTCAGTTTGGTTACGTGTAATTACGATTGAAACTAATTTTAAGGTAGATTTATAGGTGTTTTTTAACCAGTTAGGTGCGGTTAGTGTTTTTTTAGAAAGTCTTCCGTTGAGTATTTTGACTGCAATATTTGCTTTATAACAGCTTTTAAATAGATTTGGCCAAATTTCAGTTTCAATAATCCAACACTCTGATGGTTGATTTAGTTTCAGAAAATTTTGAATAAAAATCGGTAAATCATAAGGGCAGTATTGATGTTGTACTGGTAAGGAGGAAAAAAGAGAATCGACAAGTTCTTTTCCTGTCGTGGTGTTTGTTGTGATTAAAATGGGTTGTTTTTGAGCTAGGTGAGAAACTAGATGTTCAATTGCTTTAACTTCACCTACGGATGCGCAATGTATCCAAATTGGATGTATTTCGGTTAGTTTTTTCTGGTAGCCGAATCCTAAACGTTGTTTTACGAATCTTAGGTTATTTCGACCTGTAAAAAGTAAAAAAAGGGCTACAATGGGCAGTAATAGCCGTATTAAAAGTTGATAAATCACTTTGTGTTCTTACATCCTAAACTCTAAATTGGGTTTGGGTAGCTTGTTTTTTATGCCCCCCCTGGGTGTTTTTTAGTTAATTTTGGTTTTAATGACCCGTTTTAAGTAATGCTTCCATTATTTCAATATCACCAGGTAAATCTACTTCTGGTGAATCATAAAGGGTTTGGATGACTTTAATCGGCATGCCATTTTCTAACGCACGAAGCTGTTCAAGTTTTTCAATATCTTCTAGTTGACTAACGGGCAGTGCATTAAATTGATCAACAAAACGTTTTGTATAGGCGTAAACACCTAAATGTTTAAAGGAGTCATGATCCCAATAGTCCCTGCCGTATGGAATGGTTGCTCTTGAGAAGTAGAGTGCCATACCGTTTATGTCCGTTACTAATTTGACATCTTTTGGGCTGGTAATTTCAGTTTCATTGACTATTTTGAATGAGAGGGTAGACATTTCGAATTTACCAAGGTATTCACCTGATTTAAAAGGTTCAATCACATCCTCGATAGATTGGGCATGTACTAAAGGTTGGTCACCTTGTACATTGACAATTAAATCATTGTCAGCAAGGTTTAGTGTTTTTGCTGCCTCGGCAATTCGATCTGTTCCTGATTCTGCTTCGGGTGGTGTCATGACGACCTTTCCGCCAAATGCTTCCACGGCTTCTTTAATACGAAGATCATCGGTTGCAACATGAACTGAATCCAACCCTTTTGCTTGTGATACACGTTCAAATACGTGTTGAATCATTGGCTTTGAGTCAATCATTTTTAAGGGTTTACCTGGCAAACGAGATGAACCATATCTAGCGGGAATAATAACAACGGTTTTCATAGTTACATTCTTTCAAATAATGATTTTAAGAGTTCAGGGGTTACTTTTTCTTGCCAGTCAGGACCATACACGTTATCCCAAAGTGGTGCCATACCTGAAGAGACTTGAATCATTTTGTCCATTTGTTCATCGGTTAGATTGGCACAAACATTTTGTGGAATTTCAATATTGTGTTTTGCAACCATTTCGCGGAAAACTTTGACCCCTTCTGGGTAGAAGTCTTCAAGTACATTAAACACAATACAGTTTCCAATACCGTGGTGATAACCTAACACATAAGACAACCCGTAAGAAAGGGCATGGCAAGCTCCTACTTGGCTGTAGGCAATTGATTGTCCTCCCATATAAGATGCCATCATCAATTTTTCATCTGAGTCAGGATGATCTTCTAGGAAAACTTGATTACAAAGATCAAGTGATTTTTCACCAAATGCTTTTGCAAATTCATTGATGTAAGTGCCATTTAAGGCTTCAATGTTATGAATATAACAATCCATCCCTGTATAGAACCATTGATTTTTTTCGACACCAGCAATTAAGTCTGGATCCATAATGATTTGGTCGTAAACGGTATAGTCTGAGTTCATGCCCAGTTTTCTTTCAGGACCAGTTAAAACGGTTGTTCTTGAAGCTTCTGCACCAGTTCCAGAAATGGTTGGAATACCAACATGATGTACGGCGGGGTTTTGAATTAAGTCCCAACCTTGGTACTTAGCTGAGCCTCCTTCATTGGTTAGCAGCAATGCTACAGCCTTTCCAATATCAAGCGATGAACCGCCTCCAATTCCAACAACACTGACAGGATCCTTGTCTTTGTTGTTTTCTTTGGCAAAGGCTTGTACTTGTTCTGTTAATGCATCAACATAGGTTGTTTTTGGTTCATCATCTATGTTCAGCCAAATCACTTGATCCTGTGAATGGTTAGGTAGTCTATCTGCTAGCGGTTTATTTTTATGAATTTCATCTACTAAAAAAACCACAAAATCTGATGAATCCTGTCTTAATTCATCAAGTACATCATCAAGTTGATCAAAACTACCACGGCCAAAAATCATTTTAGGAACGGTTTGAAAATTACGATGTTTCATTACTTGAATACCTTTTTAAATGCATTAATACGGAACTGAATATCTTCTTCAGACCAACTTAGGTTGATTAACATTGAGAATGTTCGACTCATAATGTCATCAGAAATAGGGGTTTTAATTTGTGTATAGTCAGGCTTATCTTCAACTAATTCAATAGGAAGCTTTGCTGGCCCTTTCATTTGTTGAATGTGTTGCCAATTTTTTAAATAGTGCCAATTATTTGCATACCAATAGAATACAGCCGGTACACCTTCATCACCTAGCGCTTTTACCGCTTCAACAGCTCGTTGTTCACTTGGCATAATGATACTTAAAAAACCTGCGTTATCACCCGACTCATCAGGTATCACTCTAAAGGAGACTTCGTCAAACTCTGATAAGGCGTCTTTTAAAGCTTTTTTGTTTTTTCTTTGAGTCGCTAGAATTCGGTCTAGTTTACCCCACTGAGCAACACCAACCGCAGCATTCATCTCTGAAATACGGTAATTAGAACCCATAATTGGATGTGATTCTGCGCCACGATCTAGGCCAATATGATCATGTCCATGATCAGAATACTGGTGAGCATGGGTATAAATGGTTTCATCATTGGTTAGAATTGCACCAGCTTCACCACAAGAAATTGTTTTAACCGAATCAAATGATAAAGCACCAACTTGACCGATTGTGCCAAGGAATTGTCCCTTGTAGCTACCACCTGTTGCCTGGCAAGCATCTTCAAGTAATATAATGCCGTGCTTGTCGCAAATTGCTTTGATTTCATCCATGTGCCCCATTCCACCACACATATGAATGAAGTTGACCGCTTTTATGTCAGAATGCTGAGCAATTGCGGCTTCAATTCCACTTGGTGAGAGTGTCAGTGTTTCATCTATTTCTGCAAAAATTGGCACTGCACCCGCAAGTACAATCGCTTCAACAGAGGCAACAAATGTAAACGGAGGAACGATAACTTTATCACCCGCTCCAATACCGGCAGAAGCTAAAGCCGTTGATAGTGCAGTTGTTCCACTTGAGACCAAGTGTGCATGTTTAACATTTAAACTATCACAAATCATGCTTTCCAGTTCTTTTGCTTTCCAGACATCATTGCGTATGCCGTCAAAGTTGTAACGGAAAGTAAATCCTTTGTCCATTACTTCTTGAATTTGTTGTTTTTCGGCATTGTCAAATATTTCAAAACCTGGCATGTGTATTATTCCTTGGTTAGTTTTTAATAAGTTCTTTTATTAAGTTACGGTGATTGATTTTTTGTCTGTTTAAGTTTAAACGGTTTGCTAAGAAGATGGTATGTAATTCTTGTAGTGCTGTTTCAAAGTCATTATTAATAACTAGATAATCTGATTCATCAAAGTGCTTCATTTCACTGACGGCTTCAGCCATTCTGCCATCGATAATCTCTTGAGAATCTGTCCCTCTACCTGTTAAACGTCGGTTGAGTTCAGTTAAGCTGGGCGGAAGAATTGAAATACTAATCGCTTTAGGGATGATTTTTCTAACTTGCTGTGCGCCTTGCCAGTCAATTTCTAGAATAACATCCTTTCCTTGTTTTAGTTTCTCTTCGACTGATGACTTGGAAGTTCCATAAAAATTGTCGAATACTTGAGCGTGTTCTAAAAAATCACCTTCAGTCACTTTGGCTTGAAATTGATCTAGACTTACAAAATGATAGTTCACACCATCTTCTTCACCTGGCCTAATTTGACGGGTGGTCGTAGAGATTGAAACTTGTATGTGCTTATCTCGTTCTAATAGCCTACTGACAAGTGATGTTTTCCCAACTCCAGAAGCAGCAGAAATAATATAGAGTAATCCTTGCATGAAACGAACCTTTTTTAGGCTATATTTTAACAGACTTAAAATGTATTTGAGCTACAATACGAGTATGCATAAAGAAAGTATATTTTTAATTGGGCCAATGGGCTCTGGTAAGTCTACGGTAGGTAGACAATTAGCTGAAAAGTTATCTTATGATTTTGTTGACAGTGATCATGTCATTGAAGAGAAAACTGGCGTTAGCATTCCGATGATTTTTGACATTGAAGGTGAGGAAGGATTTAGGCAACGAGAGCGATTAGCTGTCGATGAACTGACAAAAAAACCAGAAACCGTTTTGGCGACAGGTGGTGGCGCTATCCTAAGTGAGCAAAATCGTAAATATTTACGTTCAAGAGGTTTTGTCGTCTATTTGAAATCATCCGTTGATGTGCTTGTTCATCGAACCAAAGGAGATCGAAATCGTCCCTTATTGCAGCAAGATGATCCGAAAAAAATTCTGACAGCAGTTTTAGAAGCGAGAGAAACCTATTATTTGGATGTGGCTGATTTAGTCGTAGAAACCGGTCGGTCTTCAATTCATAAGGTGGTAAATAAAATTATAGATGAGCTAGAAGCATTAAAGTTAGCTTAAGGAATAAGATGAAAACACTAACAGTCGAACTAGCGGAGAGAAGTTATCCGATTTTTATTGGCTTAGATTTGATTAATCAACCTGATTTAATTAAGCCTTATGTGACGGGAACGCAAGTATTAATTGTCTCCAATACAACCGTTGCTCCCTTGTATCTCGAGAGGGTTGAAAAACTATTTGCGGATTATGAGGTTAAGGTGGTCGTATTACCTGATGGAGAAGAGCATAAGAACCTCACCGTTTTAAATAAAATTTTTGATGTCGCAATTGCTAATAAATTTGATAGAAAATGCACTTTCGTCGCCTTGGGTGGTGGTGTTATTGGTGATATGACGGGTTATGCCGCAGCTTCATTTCAACGAGGTGTAAGTTTTATTCAAATTCCGACAACACTGTTGGCACAGGTTGATTCTTCCGTTGGTGGTAAAACAGGTGTGAATCATCCGCTTGGGAAAAATATGATTGGCGCTTTTCATCAACCAACCTGCGTATTAATCGACAGTAATGTTCTGAAAACGCTTGAAGATAGGCAACTTTCAGCTGGTTTGGCTGAGGTGATAAAGTATGGCTTGATTGGTGATTATGATTTTTTTGAGTGGCTAGAAAAAAATATTCCAGCGTTACTTGATAGAGAGTCGGAAGCATTGGCAGAAGCGATTGAACGTTCTTGTCAAAATAAAGCTGACATCGTTGCAAAAGATGAAAAAGAAAATGATATGCGAGCGCTATTCAATTTAGGGCATACTTTTGGACATGCAATTGAAGCTGGGATGGGGTACGGTAGCTGGCTTCACGGCGAAGGTGTTAGTGCAGGCACAATGCAAGCCGCTTATTTATCAAAATTATTAGGTAACCTAACAGAAAATGATTTTGAGCGAATAATTGCGATATTTCAGCAAGCTAATTTGCCCGTATTACCACCGAGTAAAGCCGAAATGTCGAATGAAAAATATTTAGATTTAATGGCAGGTGATAAAAAGGTTCAGGCTGGTGTGATTCGCTTAGTTTTGTTGAAAACCATAGGTCAAGCTTATGTCACAGGAGAATATCCTCAAGCCAACTTAATAGAAACACTCAACGATTATCGTTGAAGTGTTGTGCTAATATGAATGAGACCTTTTTCTTGGTCGTTTTTGGTAAAAATCACCAGGGGGGGTACAAAAAAGGCAGGAAATTCCTGCCTTTTTAGTTTAAGCGCTTGGTTAGATTACGTGCTATCTGGAATAGCTAGCCGTAGTTTTTTAATCGCCTGCTGTTCAACTTGGCGAACACGCTCCATTGAAATGCCATATTGTGTAGAAAGCTCTTTTAGACCAGTTTTGCTATCATTTAACCAGCGTTTTTGGATGATT
The DNA here is from genome assembly GCA_964444445.1 of uncultured Piscirickettsiaceae bacterium. Taxonomy (GTDB): domain Bacteria; phylum Pseudomonadota; class Gammaproteobacteria; order Thiomicrospirales; family Thiomicrospiraceae; genus Hydrogenovibrio. Next base: position 7,200 of record CAYUHO010000052.1, read on the forward strand.
TCCTTGCTTCTATCGTCAAGTTGCAATAATGCCTTTGATAGTTGTGCATTTTGGTAATCTGCTGATGTTGATGCAACTAGTGCTGTTTCAGGGTCAGGTTCGTTACTAACTAGGACAGGATAAGATTTATATTCGTTTTCCTCATCATCGTTACTCATGTCCACAGGCATGTCTTTGCCATATAAGCGGGTTTCCATTTCAAGGACATCTTTACGGGTTACGCCTAGCTCTTTTGCAACCTTGTCAGCATCTTTGTCACCAAACCACTCAAGCGTTTTTTTACTGCTTCTTAGTTTAAAAAATAGTTTACGTTGTGCTTTGGTGGTTGCTGTTTTGACGATACGCCAATTTTTAATGACATACTCATTCATCTCTGCACGAATCCAGTGGATAGCAAAGGTCATTAGGCGAACGTTTTCACTTGCCTTGAAGCGTTTTACCGCTTTCATTAAACCAATATTTCCCTCTTGGATTAAATCAGCAAGTGGCAAGCCGTATCCGTTGTAAGATCTAGCAACAGGTACAACATAGCGAAGTGAAGACAAAATAAGTTCACGAGCGGCATTTAAGTCATGATCAGTATTTAATTTTTCAGCTAATTTTTTTTCATCTTCAGCTGAAAGTAACGGCAAAGACTGAACCGTTCTTAAATAGGTTTCAATATTTTGGCCTGGCGTTAAATTATTTGCAAAATTTGTTAAGGGAGTTAATTGATTGTTCATTTACTTCTCCTTCATAAAAATTATTAATATCATTGTTATAAGTATAGTCTTGCTTTATGGTTTTGTCAAGTTTGAGTAGGAGAGGATAGGGGGAGGTTCGGAAAAAAAAAGACCAGCAATTAAAAGGGGTTAGCTGGTCTAATAGGTATTTGCATGAGTTGTTTGCATGCTTTTTTTGGTTTAGGATTCTTGAACTAGCTCACCTGCTTGTTGCATCATGTCCAGCCAAGCATCTCGAAGTTCAGTGAGTATTTCAATCGCACTATCCAAGTAAAAAGTATCTTTTTCAAAAACAGCCTCTTGAATAGATTTGTCAGCATATCGATACAACTCCTCTAAATCGTAAGAAATTGGTGCTTCCTGAGACAGTGTGAGCCTGTCACGAATGGCGTCTAAAATGGTAGTCATTCTTCCTAGGTGGAATCCTTTTTCTACTTGGGAGTCAGATTGATGGCAAACCTTTGCTAAATTTCCTTTATCTACGACACCTTGAAGTAGTAACAAGACGGTTTTTTTAGGATTTTCAGCAAGTCGACTCTCTTCATCTGGGTTGCGGCTGTAATCTTGAATAAGAGGAGCTTTGTTTACTGTTTTAAGTGTTGGGTTAGTATTCATGTGTTATTCCTTAAGTAATTATGGAAAAAATTAAAGTATTTCTACTGTTCGTCGTAGCAGGAGTTGTGCCAATTGATTCTGTCAAGAATATGACATGCTGATTGC
>CAYUHO010000053.1:0-8535 GCA_964444445.1 uncultured Piscirickettsiaceae bacterium
CCCCTGGTGATTTTTAGCTAGAAAATTATTTTTTAGCATCCTTGCTGGGCGAGTCTTTTTTAGTTTCTTTTTGTTTGTGTTGACGATCTAATTCTTTGAATTCAGATTCGATATCATCAAACAATTCATCGTAATCAACGTCGTCGTCATCTTGATCAGCATAACGTTGATCCATGTCTTCTTCTGAAATACCTTGGTTTATCGGTTCTTCATCAGATGTATTGCTATTTTCTGCTTCTTTTTTACGTTGTTCGGGTGTTTTGCGTCGTTTTTTGACAAAGGCCCCTACGATGATGCCTGTTTCATAAAGAAACCACATCGGAATAGCGAGTAGGGTTTGTGAAATAATATCAGGTGGTGTTAGTAGCATTCCGATAACAAATGCACCAACGACAACATATGGACGAGCATGCGATAGTTTTTTAGGCGAAACCATGCCAGTCAAAATAAGGATGACAACGACAATTGGTACTTCAAAAGCAAAGCCAAAAGCAAAAAACATTTTGATAACAAAATCTAAATATAGGGCGATGTCTGTGGCAATGGTTACACCATCTGGTGCTGCCGTAGATAAAAATCCAAAAACAAGCGGAAAAACAACATAAAAAGCAAACGCTCCACCTGCATAAAAAAGAAAGGAGCTAAAAAATAAAATAGGAGCAACCAGTTGTTTTTCATGACTATATAACGCGGGAGCAATAAATCGCCAAAGTTGATAAAGCAAAAATGGCATGGAAATATAAATTGCTAACACTAAACTAAGTTTAAAAGGAGTTAAAAACGGAGATGCAACCCCTGTTGCAATCATACTTGTATCGTCGGGTAGAAAGCGTGCTAGTGGCTCTGATATGTATAGGTATAGATCGTTCGCAAAGGGAAATAATGCGACAAAAACGATCATGATCGCTAAAATACTTTTAGTTAATATGTTGCGTAGTTCGAGCAGATGTTGAACGAGTGTCATTTCCGCATCATTGGGAGGAATTGCACTGTTGCTCATGTTTTGACAGTTTTTGCTTCAGGAGTTGACGATAGGTTTTGTTTCGTCTCTTCTGTTTTAGTTGCGACAGCCGTTTCAGTTGTTTCATCTTTTGACTCGGAGTTCTTAGGCATTACAGGTTGGCTGGGTGCTTTATTGAATTGACTGCTTGTATTAACGGGAGCTTCCTCAGAGCCAAAAGTAGGACGTGAGATATTTTCGTCAATACTTAGCTCTTGTTGTACATTGCTAATGTCTTCTTCAACCGTTGAAGTGATCTTTTGAATCTGTTGCTTCTCTTCTTCTAAATTGATGGTTTCTTTGATTTCTTGGATAGCAGAAGAAACCCCAGAGTTTTCTTTCATGCTATTAATAAAATGTTTGGTTTTTCCCAAGAGACGCCCAAGTTTGAGTGCAACTTCAGGCATGCGGTCTGGTCCAATTACCATTAAGGCAATCACCATCACAACAAACAGTTCTAGAAAACCAATATCAAACATTAGAAGGTAACTTGTCCGTTAAGATTTTATGATTTTGTTTCGTCTTTCGAGGCAGTTTTTTCTTCTGCTTTCACATCAAAAACATCTTCAGCTTGTTCTTTCTTTTCAATTGAAGCGTCTGCTGTTGTGTCTTTGTTTTCTTCTTCTTTGACGGCTTTTTTAAAACCTTTTATTGCACCACCTAAATCTGAACCAACGTTTTTAAGTCTTTTTGCTCCAAAAAGAACCAAAACGATTGCTAAGATGATTAATAATTGCCAGATGCTAATGCCCATTTGTTTCTCCTTAAAAAATGACCGCTAATAATAGCAGAATTTGAACTCGTTTGATTACTTTTTGAAAGAATCGCCCATAAGATGAATGTGGATATGGAAAATTTCTTGCCCACCGGTTTCACCTGTATTAATTTGTGTTTTAAAGCCGTCTAGCCCTTGTGAGTCAGCAAGTTTAGGTAGTAACATCATCATATGTCCCATTAAATCTCTATCTTCAGGGGTTAAGTCGAATAGGGTTGCGATGGGCTTTTTAGGGATAATTAATAGGTGTACTTTTGCTTTTGGGTAAAGGTCCTTAATAACGATGCACTTGTCATCTTCGTGCACAAAGTCACTTGGAATTTCACGATCAATAATCTTGCTAAAAAGGGTTTTTTCAGTTGTCATGATGCTATTCCTAGAATTTAATTATTTTTTACGATTGGCTTTTTCAGTATGACCAGAAAGCCCAAATCTTCTTTCAAGTTCTTTCGTTACGTCTGAGCTGGTTAGCTCTTGTTGGGCAAGCAGCACTAAAGTATGAAACCATAGGTCAGTCACCTCATAAACTAAGTGTGCTTGGTTTTCTTTTGAGTTGTTGTGTTCGCAATCTTTGGCAGCCATTACAACTTCCGTGCTTTCTTCGCTTACTTTTTTAAGTATTTTTTCAATACCTTTTTCATACAAGCTCGCAACATAGGACTCGTTTCCAGATTCTTTTTTTCGTTCGATTAAGATTTTGTCAATGGCGGATAGTATTTCAGATTGCATATTAGTTAAATCCTAACTTCAATATTTTTTTCTTGCATCGCATGTTTGGCTTCTTCAATCGAATGTTCACCAAAATGAAAAATACTGGCAGCCAAAACGGCTTCTGCATGCCCCTCTTTTACCCCTTCTACAAGGTGGGAAAGTTCTCCAACACCGCCAGAAGCGATAACCGGTATATTGACAGCATCGGATATCGCCCTGGTTAATTCAAGGTCAAATCCAGACTTGGTACCATCTCTGTCCATGCTTGTTAGTAGGAGCTCACCCGCGCCATTGCGTTCCATTTTAGTTGCCCACTCAACAGCATCAATGCCTGTTTCTTTGCGACCGCCGTGGGTAAATATTTCCCAGCGGTTTTCTTCGCCAGCAAGGCTTACTTTTTTGGCATCAATCGCGACGACAATGCACTGTGAACCAAACATTGTGCAAGCCTCTTGAACAAAAGCTGGGTTAAAGATAGCAGCTGAGTTGATTGCAACCTTGTCAGCACCTGCATTTAACATGATTTTGACATCGTCAACACTTCGAATTCCGCCACCAACGGTTAGTGGAATAAAAACTTCACTGGCAACGTCTTCAACGACATGAACAATAGTCTCCCTGTCATCAGAGGTCGCGGTAATGTCTAAAAAAACAATTTCATCTGCCCCTTGTTCATCGTAGCGTTTTGCAACTTCAACAGGGTTTCCTGCGTCTCGAATATCCACAAACTGAACGCCTTTAACTACACGTCCATTATCAATATCTAAGCAGGGAATAATTCTTTTTGCTAGTGCCATTTTATTTTCCTGCTAGTTTATCAGAAAGAGCTTGGCCTTCTTTGAAATCAAGACTGCCTTCATAAATGGCTCTGCCTGTTATCGCAGCAGTGACACCATCATCTTCGATGGTAGCGAGGTTATGAATATCTTCAAGGTTGGTGATTCCACCTGAAGCAATGATTGGAATGTTGAGTGCTTTTGCAAGCTCTTGAGTTGCTTCTACATTTACACCTTGCATCATACCGTCACGACCAATATCTGTGTAGATGATTGCTTCAACACCATCATTTTCGAATTGTTTTCCAAGTTCAATTACATGATGGTCGGTCACTTCAGCCCAGCCATTAATCGCAACCATGCCATCTTTGGCGTCAAGACCAACCATGATTTTTCCAGGGAATACTCTGCATGCTTCAGCGACGAATTCTGGGTTGTGAACGGCTTTGGTGCCAATAATGCAGTAGCTTACGCCAGCGTCTATGTAGGCTTGGATTGTTTCAAGATCACGAATTCCGCCACCAATTTGTACTGGTAAATCAGGGTAGGCTTGGCAAACTTGCAAAACAGCATCACGATTAACAGGCTGACCTTCAAAAGCACCATTTAAATCAACCATGTGTAAGCGTCTTGCGCCTTGGTCAACCCAGCGTTTTGCCATGGCAACGATGTCTCCAGAAAAGACGGTTGCCCCTTCCATTACTCCTTGGCGAAGTCGAACACATTCACCGTCTTTTAAGTCAATTGCCGGAATTAACAGCATTTATTTACCATCCCAATTTATAAAATTCTTAAGTAGTTGTAAACCTGCGTCTGCACTTTTTTCTGGATGTGCTTGAATTGCAAATAGGTTGTTATTGGCAATTGCAGATGTAAATTCTTGTCCGTGTGTTGTTGTACCGACCATGATGCTTTTGTCTTTAGGTACAATATAATAGCTATGTACAAAATAAAAACGTTCGTTTTGTTCAATATTGTGCCATATAGGGTGGTCTGTTGTTTGTTGGATTTGGTTCCAGCCCATGTGAGGTGTTTTTAGTTCAGGGTGGCCTGTTAAGTCAAATTTTTCAACACTTCCCTTGATAAAACCAAGGCAATCAACGCCTTCATTTTCTGAGCTATTATTCATTAATACTTGAAGTCCCATGCAAATACCTAAAAATGGCTTTTCGGTTGATGCTTCTTCGAGAGCGTGTATCATTCCAGTATGGTTTAGCGCTGCCATGCATGCTTTAGCGGCACCTTGTCCAGGAAAAATAATAGAATCAGCATTTCGTATGTCTTCGGGTTTGTTTGAAATAATGATCTTAGAGTTAGAACAGGCAACATGTTCTGCCGCCTTTGCTACCGAGCGTAAATTTCCCATACCATAATCAACAACAACGATTTGTTTACTCATGACTTAAAGTGCACCTTTTGTTGAAGGCAGTTGGTCTGCCATTCTTTCGTCCTTAGAGAGAGCGACCCTTATTGCTCTGCCAAATGCCTTGAAAATTGTTTCAGCTTGATGATGGGCATTTTCACCTCTTAAACAATCTATGTGTATGGTTGCCTGTGCGTGATTGGCAAATGCTTGAAAGAATTCAGCAACTAATTCTGTGTCAAAATGACCAATATTAGCTTTTGTGAAGTCTGCCTTAAAAACTAATCCTGGGCGTCCGGATAGGTCTATAACGACTCTTGATAGAGCTTCATCAAGTGGTACATAGGCGTGTCCGTATCGATTGATTCCCATCTTGTCGGCAACTGCTTCTTTCACGGCCATTCCAAGTGAGATTCCAATATCTTCAACTGTGTGGTGATCGTCTATATGCGTGTCACCTTTAGCTTTTATATCTAGGTCAATTAGGCCGTGCCTTGCAACTTGATCAAGCATGTGTTCAAAAAAGGGTACGCCTGTACTAAGGCTGGCTTTTCCAGTGCCATCTAAATCAATTGATAGCTCGATTTGGGTTTCAAGCGTGTTTCGAGTAATTGTTGCTTTACGCATTACTTAAATCTCTTAAAATTTAAAACAATGATATAGTATAAAGCTTTTTAAAGTTTATGTCTTTAGTTAGATAAATGTTGAAAGACTATTAAGTTTGATTAAGGGAAGGTATTAGTAAAAACTTGTTCTAACTATAAAATCTTTTTGTGGTTAAAAAGCTGAAAGTATGGGGTTTATTTGGCATAATGTTGAGCGAACTTATAAGATAGCTTTAATGTGTTCGAGTCGTTGTGCCTAGTTAAAAGTGTGGTTTACTTGATTTGGATTAAGTTTTGCTCAATGGTTTCTTAATGCTTTCAGGATCGTGACTATAATTAGGGCATAGATTTCTTGTTATTGAAAGAAACTTTTGTTGGGCTTATTTAAAGTTGTATTTAAATAATTAAAGAGAGAGGGGTTCGTTATGGAGACAGCAGCAAAACCACAATACAATGATGGCGTGGTTCAATATTTAACTATAGGTGCGATAGTGTTTTTGGCATTGGGTACGTTTATAGGAACCTGGGCGGCCGCACAGCTTGCATGGCCGGTTTTAAATTTTGATTTGGCTGAAATAAGTTTTGGTCGATTGAGAGTAATTCATACCAATACGATTATTTATGCTTTTGGTGGAATGACGTTGATGGCTACGTCATATTATACGGTTCAACGTACTAACGGCGTAACCTTATGGAGTAATGGTCTTGCATGGTTCAATTCAGTTTTATTTACGATTGGCTTGTTAGGTGTGGTTATTTCTATCGGGTTAGGGATTACAACTGGTAAGGAGTACCATGAGCAAGAGTGGCCTTTAGCTTTGGCAATTACTCTGGTTTGGGCTTTGTATACTGTAAACTTCGTTATGACAATCGCTAAGAGAGATAAGGAAGCTTATCCAAGTGTTTATGTGTCTAACTGGTTCTTCTTGGCGATGATGATCGCGGTAACTTATTTATATGTAGTGAATGGTTTGGCTGTTCCTGTTTCATTGTTTCAGTCTTACTCTATGTTTGGTGGAGTTCAAGATGCAATGATTCAATGGTGGTGGGGTCATAATGCGGTAGGTTTTTTCCTAACTGCTGGTTTCTTAGCGATTATGTATTATTTTGTTCCTAAGCAAACTCAACGTCCTATTTATTCATATCGTTTATCAGTTATTCACTTTTGGGCGTTGGCGTTTGGTTATGTTTGGCTAGGTGCTCACCATTTACAATATACAGCATTGCCAGATTGGACAGGTTCTTTAGGGGCTGTAATTTCATTGGCGATGATTATTCCTTCATGGGGTGGGGCGCTTAACGGAATGTTAACTCTGTCTGGTGCTTGGGATAGGTTGAGAACAGATTATATTTTACGTTTCCTTGTTCTATCATTAGCATTCTACGCAATGGCTACGTTCGAAGGTCCTGTAATGTCAGCTAAAACTGTAAACGCACTTTCTCACTACACTGACTGGACTATTGGTCACGTACATGCCGGAGCTTTAGGTTGGGTTGCAATGGTTTCGATTGGTGCCTTGTATCATATGGTTATGAAGTTGTGGAATACAGAGATGTATTCTATGAAGTTGATTAACTTCCACTTTTGGTTAGCAACTATCGGTACTTCTTTCTACATTGTTGCAATGTGGGTATCAGGTATCATGCAAGGTCTAATGTGGCGCGCTTATGATGATTACGGTACTCTAGCTTATACTTTTGCTGAGTCAGTTGCTGAAATGCACCCTTACTATGCGATGCGTACGGTTGGTGGTTTATTGTTCTGGTTAGGTGCGGTGGTTATGTTGTATAACGTAATAATGACACTGGTTGCAGTTAAAAAGAAAAGACAAACTGCAGAAATGGCGATTGCGTAAATATTTGTTGAATTGGCTTGTGGTTCGTTATAAAAACGAATCACAAATATAAAATAATGAGTTGAGGAGTTAGGCTCATGGTTGAGAATAAAAAGAAAAACATGCAGGAGCGCTTGGAAGGTAGTATCTTCGGGATGTTCTTGGCAACAGCTTTGGTTGTTTCTATCGCGGGTATTGTTGAGATCGTACCTTTGTTTTACCTCAAAAGCGCGGTTGACTATACTGAAAAAACGGATAAGTACGGTAACGTGAAAAATGAGAAGTTTCCTGAGTTGGTGTGGGAGCGTAAGTTTGAAATGGTTGATGGTAAGCTTGTTGCAGATAAAAAATTATATAAACAAGATAATCATGGTAAATGGGTTTTGGCTGACTGGAAAGCGGGTGATGGGGTTCGTCCTTATACACCGTTAGAACTTGCAGGTCGTGATTTATATATCCGTGAAGGGTGTTATATATGTCACTCTCAAATGATTCGCCCATTTAGGGACGAACGTGAGCGTTATGGACATTTCTCGTTAGCAACTGAGTCAATGTATGATCACCCGATGCAATGGGGTTCTAAAAGAACGGGTCCTGACTTAGCAAGGCTTGGTGGTAAGTACTCTGATGAATGGCATGTATTGCACTTGCTACGTCCACAGGACATGGTGCCTGAATCGGTTATGCCAGCTTACCCTTGGTTAGCAGATAATATGGCAAATGTTGAGGGTGATCAGCACGTTAGTTTTGGTAAGCGTGATATGAAAGCTCGCTTTTCAGCGATGAGAACAGTTGGTGTTCCATATACGGACGAAGAAATTGAAAATGCTGATGCAGCAATTGAGGGTTATACCGAAATGGATGCAATGGTTGCGTATCTGCAAGTACTTGGTACCATGGTTAAGTTAGACGACAGTAAGATTTATAGAGAGTAATATGAGTTCATATTTTTCAACTGATTGGGCAAGTATGACAACTCATGATTGGGTTGGGTTGGGGATTACAGTAGGTGTATTCTTAGGTATGGCAATAACGTTTTATTTAGCCTTACGCCCGAGCAAGCGGGAAGAGATGGAAGAACAAAAATATAAAATACTAAAGGATGACTAAGTCGTAGATTTAAATAAATTAACATTTAGACATTTAAGTAATTTAATAATTATTCTGAGGAGAATAAATTATGGCACATCATAATCCATGGCCAGATGAAGGCAATACAGGGCATATTTGGGATGAAGACATTCGCGAGTTAGATAACCCGCCACCGTTGTGGTGGATGCTATCTTTTTATGCTGGTTTCGTAATGATTATTTTTTATACGCTCTATTATCCAACTATCCCTTTAGTAGATTCTTATACGAAAGGTTTGGCTGGTTGGTCGGCTTATAATGAGTATAAAGATGATTTTGATACTTTAAATAATTGGCGGAAAAAGAAGTTCGCTGAAGAAGAAGAAAAGCTTGCTGCTTT
>CAYUHO010000054.1:0-8371 GCA_964444445.1 uncultured Piscirickettsiaceae bacterium
ACCGTTGGTTAGGTGGTATGTTGACTAACTTTAAAACAATTAAGCAGTCAATTAAACAACTTAAAGAACTAGAAGTTCAAGAGCAAGATGGTACCTTCGATAAGATTACCAAGAAAGAAGCGTTAATGCGTAGCCGTCGTAAAGCTAAGCTAGAACTTTCTTTAGGCGGAATTAAAGATATGCGTGCAATGCCTGATGCAATTTTTATTATTGACTCTGGAAATGAAAAAATTGCAATTCAAGAAGCTAAAAATCTTGGAATTCCTGTTGTTGCAGTTGTTGATACTAATAACGATCCTAGTAATTTAGACTATGTTATCCCTGGTAACGATGATGCTGTTCGTGCAATTTCTCTATATCTCTCAAGTGTTGCAGATTCTATCCTTGAAGGTAAGGGTTCTATCACTACTGCAGTAAAAGGTGATGACTTTGTAGAAGAGCAAGCGGAAGAAAAAGCAGAAGCTTAAGTCGTTAATTTTAAGTTAATAACCCCTAGTCTCAGTCTGGCTAGGGGTTTCCAAATTGAAAAAGGATTATAAGATGGCAATTACAGCATCTATGGTTAAAGAGCTTCGTACTATCACAGGTGCGGGGATGATGGATTGTAAAAAAGCATTATCTGAAACTGACGGTAACGTTGAAGACGCGATTGAGTTTTTACGTAAAAAAGGGATGGCAGGAGCGGACAAGAAAGCAGGGCGTGTTGCCGCTGAAGGTGTTATTGCAATCGCTATTTCCGATGACAAAAAGAAAGCGGTTATTGCGGAAGTAAATTGTGAAACTGACTTTGTTGCTAAAGGTGACGAGTTCAAAGGTTTTGCGAATGAAATTGCTGAAATTGCACTTGCTACAAACAATACTGATATTGAATCTCTAACGAACGAAAACATGGCTTCTGGAGAATCAATTGATACAGTACGTCGTGGTTTAATTGCAAAAATTGGTGAAAATATGGCAGTACGTCGTATGGAGCTAATTGAATCTGACGGCGCAATTGGTCAATATCAGCATGGTGAGAAAATCGGTGTTGTTGTTGCGATGAACGGTGGTGATGATACATTAATTCGTGATGTTGCGATGCATGTTGCAGCGGCTAACCCAGCGTGTGTATCGGCTGATGATGTTGATCAAGCAATGCTTGAAAAAGAGCGTAAGTTCCAGATTGAACAAGCCGCTGATTCTGGTAAGCCTGCTGAAATCATTGAAAAAATGATTGAAGGGCGTATGCGTAAGTATCTTCAAGAGATTACGCTAGTTGGTCAAGCGTTTGTAAAAGACCCTGATCAAACTGTTGAAAAACTACTGAAAGCAAATGGTGCGACTGTGTCAGCATTTATTCGTTTAGAAGTAGGTGAAGGAATTGAAATTACAGAAATGGACTTTGCAGAAGAAGTTGCTTTAGCAGCAGCAGAAGCTCAAGGTTAATTTTTGATTTTTTAAAGCCATATTTTGCGTGCAGACGTAACCTATGGCTTTTTTTGTATTTATAGAGACCTTTGCACGAGATTATTCACGGATTAAAATGGCTATAATTCCGCATTTTTCAGCCAAATAAACGCTCAATAGCTAGCTATTAAGCTTGTTTTTTGACTAAAACCTGCAAAATTCTATCACATTTTACTCTCGCGACTAACTCGTGCAAAGGTCTCTTTATATTATGAATAAAAATTTTTGTTAAGTTTCTATTTATAAAATAAATAAATTAGGAAAATATTGTGTCACTAAAATATTCAAGAATTTTATTAAAGTTCAGTGGTGAAGCTTTAATGGGTGATGGTGACTTTGGTTTAGATGCAGCTACCTTACGTCAGGTGGTTGGTGAAGTGAAATCATTGCAAGATATTGGTGTTGAAGTTGGTTTAGTTGTCGGCGGTGGTAATATTTTCCGTGGTGCGCAGATAGCTGGCTCTGGAATAAAGCGAACGACTGGCGATCATATGGGCATGATGGCAACGGTTATGAATGCATTGGCGTTGAGAGATGTGATTGAAGATATGGGCATGGAAGCAAAGGTCTATTCGGCAATGGCCATTGAAGGTGTTTCTGCCGCATTTAATGCAAACCAAGCGAAAAAAGACTTACAAAATGGGGTTGTTTCTATCTATGCTGCTGGAACAGGTAGTCCTTATTTTACAACTGATTCTGCTGCTGCTTTGCGAGGCATTGAAATTGAAGCAGATATTGTTTTAAAGGCAACTAAGGTTGATGGAATCTATTCTGCTGACCCAATGAAAAATAAAAATGCAACACTTTATTCTGAATTGACATTTGATGAAGTTATTCAAAAAGATTTACAGGTTATGGATATGACAGCGTTCATTTTATGTAAAGAAAATAATATGCCAATTAGAGTGTTTGATATGTTTAAACAGGATGCAGTGGTGCGTATTGTTAAAGGCGAACATGAAGGAACATTAGTTAGTTAATTAACAGCTAATTTTGAGATTCAGAGAAAAAGGATTAAATATGATAAATGAAATTGAAGAAGATGCTAAGTCAAGAATGGCAAAATCGATTGAGAATCTTGAAACTAACTTTGCAAAGATTCGAACTGGGCGCGCAAATCCGAGTATATTAGATAATGTTACGGTTGATTATTATGGTTCAGAAGTACCTGTTAGTCAGGTTGCAAACATTAATGTTGAAGATGCCAGAACCTTAACGGTTCAGCCGTGGGAGCAACCGATGGTTGCTGTTGTAGAAAAAGCGATTATGCAATCAGATTTGGGAATAAACCCTGCAACTACTGGAAATCTAATTAGATTACCGATGCCTGTGTTAACGGAAGAGCGTCGACAAGACTATGTAAAGCTTGCAAAATCTGAAGCAGAGCAAGCAAAAGTGGCGATTCGTAATATTCGTCGAGATGCAAATTCAGACTTTAAGTCTTTAAATAAAGACAAAGAAATTACGGATGATGAGCTGAGAGCAGCAGAAGATAATATCCAACAAGATACAGATTCTTTTGTAAAACAAGTAGATGCTTTATTAGCGGAAAAAGAAGCCGTTTTACTCGAAATATAAGCTGAAAAAAAACTTAATTTACGGCATAATGTGTGCGTTATCACGTTTTTATTTAAGTGTCTTGTACGGAAAAAATAACCAAAATTTGGTTGTTTCATAATGCAATGAACTCTTTTGCAAAATTATAAATAGTGACTGATTTGATAAAACAGAAAAGAGACCCTAATCAACCTAAACATATTGCCATTATCATGGATGGTAATGGTCGTTGGGCTAAAAAAAGATTTTTGCCTCGTTTTGTTGGTCATCAAAAAGGCGTGACTGCGCTTAGAAAGATCGTTAAGTACTGTTCTGATATCGGTATTGAGTCGTTAACCCTGTTTGCCTTTAGTACTGAAAACTGGAAAAGACCACAGGATGAAGTCAGTAAGTTAATGGCTTTATTTTTAAAGTTATTGCAAAAAGAAGTGACTAATTTAGATAAGGACAATGTCCGAATTGTGATTGCTGGTGATAAAACAGGCTTCTCTTCAGAAATTCAAAATTATATTCAAAAGGCTGAGACTGTAACCGCTGAAAATACTGGTTTGACCTTGAATATTGCCGCAAATTACGGCGGTCGGCTAGATATCATTCAGGCAATCAAAAAATGGCATGCTGAAAACCCAAACGAATTGATTGATGATTTAACAGAGGACAGGTTGTCTGAATTTGTTTCCTTGGCAGACCAGCCTTTACCTGATTTACTGATTCGAACAGGTGGAGAACAAAGAATTAGTAATTTTTTAATTTGGCAAATGGCATATGCAGAATTCTACTTCACAGAGCAGCTATGGCCCGATTTTGATGAAAAATCGATAGATGATGCAATTGATTCTTTTACGAGTCGTGAAAGGCGCTTTGGTAAAACGAGTGAGCAGGTAATTAAGCAGGTTAAAAATGCTAAAAATTAGAATTATTACAGCCTTAGTTTTAGTGGTAGCTGTTGGTGGATTATTAGTTTTTGCCAATGCCTTTTGGTGGCAAGCTTTGATGTTACTTACTGTCTTTATTATGGGCTATGAATGGGCTGGATTTGCTAAAAAGAATGCTCTGATTGAGAAGTTAATCTGGGGAGCAACCTTTTCACTTTTTGTGTATTTAATTGATGCTTTTATTGTCACAAGTAGTTTTGTTACCTATTTTTTGTATCCGCCTGTTGTGATTATGATTTTAGCGGTTTTTCTGTTTCAGCGCAGCCAGGGTAAGCCCTTAATTACTAATAGCCTTGCTTTGTTTATCTTGGGTGTGCTTGTTGTTTATCCTTTTTACTATGCAATGCTAGTAATTAAAGCTGATTTTTCGATTGTCACTATACTGTTGAGTTTCTTTGCCATTTGGGCTGTGGATACTGGCGCTTACTTTTCTGGAAGAAAGTATGGAAAAACCAAGTTGGCACTTTATGTTAGCCCAGGAAAATCATGGGAAGGGGTATATGCTGGCGTTATTTTGTCATTTATAACGTCTTATTTAGGTTTAAATTTTGTGCAACCAGAAGTTAGTATTTCTTATTTAGCATTAGCATTTATTTTAAGTTTCATTGGTGCGTTATCTATTTTTGGGGATTTATTTGAGAGTTTATTAAAACGCCAAGTTTCCATGAAGGATAGTAGTCAAATTTTACCTGGTCACGGTGGTGTTCTAGACAGATTGGATAGTTTAATTCTGGCAATGCCCTTGTATCTGCTTGTGTGGCAGTGGGTTACAATTAAATGAGTGTGATTTGGGCTGTTGCAGGCTTTGTTTTAGCAATGGGAATTTTGGTCACAATCCATGAAATGGGTCATTATTTAGTCGCTCGATTTTTTAATATTAAGGTAACAGATTTTTCAATTGGTTTTGGTAAAACCTTGTTTTCTAAGCAAGGAAAGGAAACAAAGTTTCAAATTGCAATGATTCCGCTTGGTGGATATGTAAAGTTTTTAGACGAAAGGGAGGGTAGCCATCAACCCATCTCGGGTGAAGACTACACCAGGGCTTATAATCGTCAAAATGTGTTTGTCCGTTTTGCTGTTGTATTGGCTGGTCCGTTGGTTAATCTGGTTTTCGCCTGGATACTGTTTAGTTTCATTTATTTTGCTGGAGTGACAGGGTTTAAGCCTGTTTTTGAACAAACAGTTGAAGCCAGCCCTGTTTCTACTATGTTACAAGGGTTGAATAAGTCAGTACAAATAATGTCGATAGATGGTCGAGAACTGAATACGTGGCGGGAGACAGACCAACGTATCCTGTTTGCGCTCGTCAGTAAGCAGGAACACATTACGCTAACATTAGCAAGTTTCCAACTACCTCAGGAAATATTTCAGATAAAATTACCACTTTCTAATTTGGATATTAACAATCCTAAGCAAAGTCGACTCAACCAACTTGGGTTTATTCCCAAAATTCCACCCATGCCTCCTCTGTTAGGTGAGATAAAGCTAAATACTCCTGCTGAAATAGCTGGATTCAAGCATGGTGACGAAATTTTAAGTATTAATGGCACTCCAATTGAAAGTTGGAAAGGTTTTGTTAATAAGATTGAGAAGAGTGCTAATCAAGAAGTAGAGATTGTCTTTTCTCGTCAAGGTGTCGTTTTTTTGAAAAAGGTTGAAATTGCATCAAGGGAGCGAGGAGATAAACAGATTGGTTTTTTTGGCTCAACTGTCTTATTTGATGAACAAATTTATGCCCCTTATCAATCGCAGACAAATTACTCTTTTTCTCACGCTATGTCACTGGGTTATGAGCATTCTATTGATTTAGTTAACATGACTTTATCGATGATAAAACGAATGTTATTTGGTGAAGTTGATGTGGCAAACTTATCTGGTCCTATTTCAATCGCAGATTACTCTGGGCAAGCATTACAGCTTGGAATTGGTAGTTTTTTTAACCTGTTAGCTTTACTAAGTTTAAGTTTAGGGATTTTAAATTTATTGCCTATTCCCGTTCTTGATGGCGGGAATTTGGTTCTTTACATAGCTGAAATGATTAAAGGTGTTCCTTTGAATACTAGATTTGAATTGCTATTACAGCAGTTTGGAATATTCTTAATCCTCAGTCTAACTCTTTTTGCAATTATTAATGATGTGGTTCGTATTTCCAATGATTAGAAATCTTTTTTTATTTTTAACTTTACTATTTATGACACAAGCTAGTTATGCTTATGAGTTCAAAGTTAAAAAAATTATGATAGAAGGAAATGAAAGAATTAGCTTTGAAACAATTCGTAGTTACTTGCCAATTGAAGTTGACGGTATTTTAAATGAAGAAATGACAGCTAATAGTTTAGAGCAGTTGTATAAAACAAAATTCTTTAAGGATATTGCATTTTATAAGCTTAAGAATGGCACTTTAAAAATAGTTGTTTTGGAAAGGCCTTCTATTGCTGATATTTCGATGGAAGGAAATGAGCTAATAAAAACAGAAGATTTAGAAATGGCTTTAGCCGGCTTGGGGGTTAAGCGGGGACGAATCTTTAATAATAATCAACTAGAGAAGATTGTTGTAGACTTAAGAAGACAGTATCAAAATCAAGGATACTATGCTGCTGAAATCGAAATTCTAGTAAATGATTTGCCGAGAAATCGGGTTTCCTTGAAAGTAAATGTTCAGGAAGGTAAACCAGCAAGTATTGGGCGAGTGACGCTGGTTGGGAATAAAACCTATGATGATGATCGTTTAAAGTCACGATTAATGTTATCAGATTCAACAACGTTTTCTGATGGTGATAGCTACGCTAAACCTAAATTATTATCTGATGAAGAAAAGATTAAATCTTATTATATGGATCGAGGTTTTGCAGAATTTAAGCACAAGAATAGCCAGGTTAGTTTGTCTTTAGATAAAACTAAAGTATTTGTTACGATTAACTTTGTAGAAGGTCCGCAGTACGAAATTTCGGATATAAAATTTTCAGGCGAAACGATTCTTAAAACAGAGGAAATCACTGAGTTACAAAGAATTTTTAAAGGCGACCTCTACTCAAGAAGCAAGATTGTCTCAACCGTTAATAAACTTAGGGATCGACTTAGTGAAGAGGGCTATGCTTTTGCAGAGATTAAGCCTTTGACAAAACTAAATACAGAAAAAAGAACGATTAGTATCGATTTTCGAATTGAACCGAATAAACGGGTTTATGTAAGAAGAATCATGGTTAAGGGGAATTCTCGAACCAGTGATCATGTTATTCGCCGAGAATTAAGACAGTTAGAATCTTCGCCTTATTCATTAAAAGCGGTAAGACGTTCTAATTCTAGGCTAAATCAATTGGGCTATTTTAAGTCTGCCAAAGTTGATACCAATCGTGTAGCAGATGATTTAGTTGATCTTGTTGTCAATGTTGAAGAGCAGTCAACAGGTTCATTTAATGCAGGTGTTGGTTATTCACAGGTTGACGGTGCCAATTTCACGATTGGTGTTACGGAAAGAAATGTGATTGGATCAGGTTATAAAGCCAATATTAAC
The DNA here is from genome assembly GCA_964444445.1 of uncultured Piscirickettsiaceae bacterium. Taxonomy (GTDB): domain Bacteria; phylum Pseudomonadota; class Gammaproteobacteria; order Thiomicrospirales; family Thiomicrospiraceae; genus Hydrogenovibrio. The sequence continues at coordinate 7,453 of CAYUHO010000054.1, forward strand.
GGAAGTTATAGTGAATCGACTAAATCCTTAGATATTGGGGTGACAAATCCCTATTTTACTTATGATGGTATTTCGCTAGGTGGTGGATTGTACTTTAAAGAAATTGATGCTGAAGAATTAGGAACGGCTGATTACACCTTAAATAATTACGGACTGCGTTTAAGTTTAGGTTATCCAATTTCTGAGTGGAGTAAGTTGTCATTTAGCGTTAAATTTGATGACCAAAATGTTTTGTGTTCAGATAGCTTTTTAGTTTGCACAAGTTATACTCAGGAGGAGGGGACTCATTTTAACTCAGTTAAATTATCAGCTGGTTGGAGTTACGATACACGAAATGCTTTTTATTTCCCTACATCTGGTCAAAAAACAAGCTTAAGTGCAGAGATAACGGTTCCGACAAGTTCAGATATTTCTTACTATAAGGCATTTGCTGATGAGGCTGTATTCTTCCCAATTTCTAAAAACTTTACCCTTAAATTAAAGGCAGGTATCTCATACGGTGCGGGTTACAATCAACATGATGACATTCCTTTTTATGAGCATTTCTATGCGGGGGGAATTGGTAGCGTTAGAGGTTATGAACCTAATTCTCTTGGTCCTGTTTATGATCTAACGCTTGATGGTTCGTCTGTCGCTTCGGGTGGCGACTTTAGAGTAATTTCAAACGCTGAATTGATTTTCCCTATGCCTTTTGTTGAAGATTCTGGGAATTTACGCTTCAGTTTGTTTGTCGATGCCGGAAATGTTTTTGATGGGACTGATTCGGATATTGTTGATAACTTAAGAACATCGACGGGTCTGGGTGTTTCCTGGATTACGCCTGTTGGACCTTTAACCTTCAGTTTTGCAAAAGCACTTAATGATAGAGAAGATGATAAGACTCAAGTTTTCCAATTTAACTTAGGTGTTCCTCTCTAAA
>CAYUHO010000055.1:0-8201 GCA_964444445.1 uncultured Piscirickettsiaceae bacterium
TAGGTAAACGTCATATAATTTGAAAAAATGAGGGAGACAGCATGAACAATATAATTAATGCATTTAAGAACTTATGGTTTCGCGATATAAACGAGGAGAAGGTTTATATTAATGAAACCGCCATGCGTATCCGTGCGGGTATGTTATTGTTTATTCCTATCTATATGAGTTTTACCTTGTATGATGCGATTTTTGTTTCCAGTTGGGTTGTTGATGGGAATACCGCAGAAGATACTTATGACCTAGATTGGGATAATAATATCATCTACGCTGTTCAAGCGATTAAACGAACCTACGATTACTCTTTTCAATCATGGGTACTGGTATATGCCTTTTTAGAAATGATTTCGACCATGTTTGTGACAACGACCCGCTTTTCGCCGACGGTTTTAATCAGTTCAATTCTAGCAAGTAACAAACCTGCTGTATGGAAGCCACTTGTGCCTAAACGGTTTGCTTGGTCCTTAGGGGCTTCGTTTATTGTTGTTTGTTGGGTTTACTTTAATCCTGAAATTTTTGCTGGTTGGCTGAATGCAGTATTTGCAACCAGTTTACCAACCACTGAAAATTATATGCCTGACTGGATTCCTATGACCTTGGTTTGGGTATGTTTAGGGTTTATGTGGATGGAAGCCATTTTAGGTTTTTGTGTTGGCTGTCAGATACATGCTTTATTAGTTAAGCTGAAAGTCTTTGATGAAGAGTGTGAAGAGTGTAATAACATCGACTGGGATGCAATTGCCAAGCGCAATGCTGAAAAAAAAGCGGCTGAAGCCGCTGATAATAAATAAAAATAATTATTGCCAGATAAGTAATATTAATAGGGTGATAGTGATAAGTTGGTATAGTTATGGACTGAATTATACAGCACCCTAGACACCCTAGTAAAGGAATCACTTTATGTTGAAAACTTATGTGACACCGATCGCTCTTCTTACTTTATTTTCTTCAAACATCTCTGCCTCTGGGTTCGCCCTAATTGAACAATCAGCAAGTGGGCAGGGTTTGTCTTATGCAGGTGCTGCTGCCAATACTGAAGATGCTTCTGTTATGTGGTTTAATCCAGCAGGAATAACAGATGTTGATAGTCAGTTTATCTTTGCCGCACACGCTATTTCACCATCGGCAAAATTTAAGAATGATGGTTCTTATATTAAAAATTCCGATGGTTCGACCTCTCCGTTATTTGGTGAAGCTGATGATGGTGCAAAGCTAGGGCTTGTTCCTAACTTTTATTGGAAGTCAAAATTTGCCGATTTTGATGTGGGTGTTGGTGTAAACGTTCCCTATGGTTCAACGGTTGATTATGACCAAGATTGGGTTGGGCGTTATCATGCTGTTTACACAGAGACAAAATCAGTCAATATTAATCCTACCATTGCTAAAAAAATAAATGAGAATCTCTCCGTTGGCTTTGGTTTGAGTGCCCAGTATTTAAAAGTAAATTTGACTCAAAAAATAGATTTTGGTTTAACAGGAACCCCACAAACCAATGATGGTTATGCTGATATAGAAGCAACCTCTCTTGGCTTTGGTTATAACTTTGGTGCCATGTATGACTTTAAAGATGCAGGAAGATTAGGGCTAGCTTATCGTTCGAAAGTAAACCATTGGGCAACAGGTGAAGCAGAGTTTAAAACACCAAGCAATGTTTCAAGTTCATCTTATGATGATTCTGATATTGATGCAAACGTGAGCCTGCCAGCTACCGCTTCGATTAGTTATGCTTACCCTGTTAATCAAAAAATTGAACTACTAGCAGATGCAACCTGGACGGGCTGGAGTTCGTTTGATGAATTAAGAATAGAATTTGATAACTCTGCTAAAGATGACTCTGTTCAACCGGAAGAGTGGAAAGACTCAATGCGTTATTCACTAGGAATGATTTACCAGCTAGACGAGACAATCAAATTAAGAACCGGTGTTGCGTTTGATGAGACACCAATTAAGAATAAATACCTTAGAACACCCAGAATTTCTGACAGTGACAGAACTTGGTTATCGTTTGGTTTAGGTTATAAACTGAGTAATGATATAAATCTTGACCTAGGTTATACCCGTATTTTTACAAATAGCCCAGAAATAGAAGCAACAGATGCTGATACGGGTGCACATGTATTAAAAGGCAAGTTTGATATTGCAATTGATATTGTTAGTCTGCAGTTGGTTTGGAATTATTAAGGGTAATATAAAATGAAAAATTTATTAAAAACAAAACAAGCAATTTTTTCTAGCCTATTAGTTTCAGGCATATTATTGTCTGGTTGCGGTGCAGATAAGCAAGATATTGAACTCGATTCAGTTCAGCCAACAGAAGAGCAGGCACAAAATACAAAAGGTTCACCGATTTTTAACCCACTAACCAGTGAATTACCCTTTCCAAATGATTTGTTATTTGCAGGTTCAACGGATGGTACTTTAAACATTCCAGTGGATGACGCAGCAGATATTTCTGACCCGAAAAACAGCTTAAATGAGCTTGATGGTTTTGCTGTTTCAGGTGCGATGTCCGTGGGTTTATCAAAAGCGATGAAAGCGGATAATTTGCCAACAGCGGTTAAGTTGTTTAAGGTACCAACGGACGCTACAACAAAAGCGGTTACAGGTATAACAGCGGCGCTTACCTATGGTGTTGATTATGTGGCAAGCTTGTCTGCAGACAGTAAAACGTTGGTTATTTTACCGCTAAAACCCTTAGCTGCTAAATCGAGCTATATGGTAGTGATTACCAATGATTTAACGGATGTTGATGATAATGCCGCAATTAGTGGGACGACCTATGCTTATCTAAAGCTTGCAACGCCTTTAGCGGATAGCAGTGGAAAAAGTTTAGTGGATGGGTTGCCAGATACCTCAGCCGTTAGCTTGGAGCCAGTTCGTCAACTTACTCAGGCACAATTGGCTAGTGCTTCGGCAGCGGGTGTTGATAAAAACAAGGTGATTATTAGTTGGTCTTTTAGTACCCAATCAACCACAGACGTAATTAATAAAGTAACTGATTCTGTCGCAAACACTAGTTTGGCATTAGCTGATTCAACCTTAACAACGGCTGATGCAGGTGTAACGGGTGGGACTGCAAAAATATTTGCTGGAACGCTAACCGTTCCTTACTATCAGTCGGCTCCAAGTACAGAAAACCCGACTGCACCGCTAGTCTCTAAATGGGCTGGACAAACAGGAACGGCGTTAACGCAATATTCAATTTTAGCGGGTGATTCCCCTAAAAAAACAGAGGACGTAACCATTCCAGTGATTGCAACCACGCCAAGTGCTGGCTGTAATAATTGTCCTGTTGTGATATATCAACACGGTATTACAACTAATAGAGCAACGGTTTTAGCGGTTGCGGACTCCTATGCTGCTGTAGGTTATGCAATGATTGCGATAGATATGCCGATGCATGGTATAACGCCTACCAGTAGTGCGGCAGGGTTTAGAATTCCAGGTGTAACAGAGCGAACATTTGATTTAAACTTTGTAACTCAAAATGAAGAGGGTGCAATTACGGCTAGTGTACCTGATGATGTGGTAGATTCTTCAGGTCGTCATTTTGTTCAGTTAACCAGTTTATTAACCACTCGCGATAACCTACGCCAAGCGGTTTCTGATTTAGTGCAATTAAAAGCATCGCTTGCCAGTGCGACGGATATTGATTTTGATGAAACCAAGGTTCATTTTTTAGGGCATTCCTTAGGCGGTATGGTTGGTGCAAATTTTGTTAATATAGCGACGGATTTAAAATCTGCTTCATTTGCCATGTCTGGTACGCAGGCTGCCTATATTTTGACTAACTCAGCTTCTTTTGGCCCTGAAATAGCGGTAGGTTTAGCCCTTAAGGGAATTGAAGCAGGCAGTGCAGACTTTGCAAGTTTTGAGTTAGCAGCGCAAGCGGTAATGGACTCTGCAGACCCAATTAGTGTTTTGGATAGCATCACTGTTCCAACCTTATTACTTGAAGTTGTTGGGGATGGTAATACGGGTACGGATGATCAAGTGATTCCGAATGCGGTTGCAACCGCACCTTTAGCAGGAACGGAAGCTTGGATTAAAGCGCAAGGTCTAAATACAGTAACAGGAACGGGTGCGGTGACAGATGGAAAAGGGGTTATTCGTTTTACGGCAGGTGAGCATGGTTCGATTCTTGACCCTACTTCTAGTTTAGCAGTGACGACTGCGATGCAAGAAGCGGTTGTTTCGTTTGCAGTGACGGGTGGTACGGCGGTTTCAATTACGAGTGATGAAACCATCAAGCAGTAGCCAATCAGTTTGTTTTTTTCAAGGCAATTTTTTCCATTATTCTGGCTCCAATTTTTTGGAGCCTTAAATGATAATGTGTTTAAAAATGCCTTGGTCATTTTGATTACTTTCCAACTTGCTAAGGACATTAGTGAAATAGGCCTTTTAATTACGCTGGCAGCAGGTGTTTTTATCTTGCCTTTTTTTTTGTTTTCAGCCTCCGCTGGGAAAATTGCTGAAAGCTATAATAAAACCTGGTTAATTCGCAAGATTAAGTTAGCAGAGATTTTTATTATGCTAACGGGGGCAGTTGCCTTTCTACAGCAGAATCTTGTATTTTTATTTACGGTTTTATTTTTAATGGGTATTCAATCTGCCTTTTTTGGCCCGATTAAATATGCAATTTTGCCAGAGAAAATAGCTGAAAAAGAGTTGCTTAAAGCAAATGGCTGGTTTAGCTCTTCAACCTTTGTTGCGATTTTGTTAGGGACGATTCTTGGCGGGTTTTTGATTATGATTGAGGAGGGTAACTTTTGGGTTTCAGTACTGATTGTTGCGCTTGCTTGTCTTGGTTATTTATTGAGTCTTTTTGTCACAGATTCAATCACACCACAACAAAAACTTAGTTTATCTTTTAATTTTGTAAAGACCACTTGGCAAGAAATTAATTATGCGCGTCACTATCCACAAGCTTTTTTTTCGGTATTAGCGATTTCATGGTTTTGGTTTTTAGGCGCAACCTATTTAAGTCAAATACCCGTGTTGGTAAAACAGGTTATTTTTGCCAATGATGAAGTTGTGCAATTGTTCTTGCTAACCTTTACTCTGGGGATTGCTTTAGGTGCAATGATTGTTAATTATTTGAATCTTAAGGTCAAAAAAATAAGGGATATTGTTTGGTTAGCAACGGTATTAATTGGCATATCTGTTGCGATGGGGGCCTCTAATATTGCAATGGGAATGGTTGTTCAACAGGAATTGCCTTTACAGCTAGTTGACTTTATTTATCAGGTACCCCCCCTGGTGATTTTATTGTTAATGGCAGTGATTGCGGTATTAGGTGGGATTTATATTGTGCCACTCTATACATTATTACAAATTCAAACCCCAAAGGGATCACGCTCAAGGGTGGTGGCAGTGAATAATATTACTAATACATTATTTATGCTGGTCTCAGCCCTATTAATAATGTTGTTATATGTGTTTGACTGGGAATTAGCGAGTATTTTTATACTTTTTTCAGGGTTGAATTTGTTAGTCTCTTTTTGGTTTTTTAAGCGAGTAAAGAATGAAATTGTTATTTAAATTGTTATTGAAGTTATTTTTTAGAGCAAAAATTAAAGGGTTAGAGCATTACCATAGGTTGGATGAATCTGGTGAGCCAATGCTGATTATTGCAAACCATGTTTCTTTGCTGGATGGTGTCTTAATTGCTACATTATTACCTGGAGAAACGCTGTTTATGGTTTCCAGCGAACATACTAATAAATGGTATGAGAAGTGGTTACTTGGGCAGGTTGAGACGATTGAGGTTGATTTTTATAATCCTTTAGCCGCCAAGAAAGTTATCAAAGAATTAGGTAATGGAAAGCATTGCATGATGTTCCCAGAGGGGAGAATCACCAGAACGGGTCACTTGATGAAAATTTATGAAGGCACGGGTATGATCGCTTCTAAAGCTGATGCAACAATCTTACCGATTTACATTGATGGCGCTGAAAAATCAAAATTTTCGTATTTAGATGGCACTATGATCTCTACTAAAAGGCAGTGGTTTCCCAAAATTACCTTAACGGTGTTACCGCCTAAAAAAGTGAAGTGTCCAGCAGAGCTGAAAGGGAAAGCTAAGCATGATTTCTTTAAAAATGAAGTCTATACTATTTTACGAGATGCAAAATTCTATTCCAAAGTTAGGGCTTGTTCACTGTTTAAATCCTTAGCTATAGCGAATAAAGAATTTGATAGTAAAGACATTTGTGTCGAAGATTTTAACCAAGTGAAATTGAGCCGAAAAAAGATTTTATTGGGCGCTTACGTTTTAGGTCGAAAACTACACAAATTATTGGGTAGTGAAAAAAGGGCTGGGGTCTTACTGCCAAATGTATCAGGTATGCCCGTTACCTTTTTTTCGTTGCTAGCTTTTAAGCATTCGCCTGCAATGTTAAATTTTACAGCTGGAATTGGGCCGCTTAAATCTGCCTGCCAGACTGCAGAATTAAAAACGATTATTACCTCGCAAAAATTTGTTGATACCTATGAATTACATTCCGTTGTTAAGGATTTAGAAGCTGAAGGTATTCGGTTTATTTACTTGGAAGATGTGAAGGAAAGTATTGGTGTTTCTGACAAGTTACGGGCTTTGGTTACTAAACCAAAACACATGCCAGGTTACGCTGTAGAAGAAGATGAGGAAGCAGTTGTTCTATTTACTTCTGGCTCTGAAGGTGTGCCCAAAGGAGTGGTGTTATCACATAAGAATTTTAACAGTAATATTGCTCAGATTGCATCAATGCTAACACTCTTTCCAGAGGAAGAGGTCTTTAATGCCCTTCCTGGTTTCCATTGTTTTGGTTTAACGGCAGGAACTCTGTGGCCAATTTTAACAGGCGCGAAAGTTTTTACTTATCCATCTCCTTTGCATTATACGGCTATTCCAGAGTATATCTATCATAGAAATTGTAAGTTGGTTTTTGGGACAGATACATTTTTTAATGGCTATGCAAAAAAAGCAGATCCTTATGATTTTTATAGTTTAAAAGCGCTAGTAGCCGGTGCGGAACGTCTTCGTCCAGTAACGAGGAAGATTTATGAAGATAATTTTAATACCATGATATTTGAAGGTTACGGTACAACAGAGGCAACACCTGTTGTGGCAGTTAACATCCCTCAAAAGTACAAAATTGGCTCTGTCGGGCAGTTTGTGCCAGGGATAGAACATAAAATTGTCCCTGTTGACGGGATTGCTTCAGGTGGAACTTTGATGATCAAAGGCCCTAATATTATGAAGGGTTACTTGATGGCAGACAACCCCGGTACAATAAAACCATTGGAAGATGGCTGGTACGATACGGGTGATATTGTTGACGTTGATGAGCTAGGCTTTTTGACGATTAAAGGTCGTGCGAAGCGTTTTGCAAAAATTGCTGGTGAAATGGTTTCTTTAACAGGTATTGAAAGCTATATTAACCAGGCGAACCCAGAAGGACACAATGTGGTTGTTTCGATTGAGGATGAAGTCAAAGGTGAGAAATTAATATTAATTACTAATGATGAGTGTTTGAATCGTCAAAGTGTAAAAGAATCGGCTAAAATAGCAGGCGTTTCAGATTTAATGATCCCGAAAACGATTATCTTGGTAGAAGATATTCCAATACTAGGAACCGGAAAAACCAATTATCCAGCAGTACAAAAAATAGCAGAAAACCATTAAATGATAAAAGGAAATATCATGAAAAAATTATGCCTAGCATTCTTAATCCTGTTTAGCAGTCAAACTTTTGCGCTAACGATGAATGAAACGACTTTTGAAACTCAGTTTGAAGATCAGAAGTTGCAATTAAATAAGCAAATAAAGTGGGTATTTTTTTCAGCCTCTAAAGATGGCTCAGAAATTTTAAGAGATGCTTTTAAAGCGTTAGAAATCGATGAAAAGTGGTTGCAAAAAAATAAGGCGATTTATGTTGCTGATATTCATGGTATGCCGAGTTTAATTGCCAAATTTTTTGCACTGCCTAAAATGCGAGATTACCCTTATCCAATTGCACTAGATAAAGAAGGAAGCATAACAAAGGCATGGAAAAATAAAGCTGAAACGGTTACGGTGTATAAAGTTGAAAATTTGGAAGTAATGAATCAGGTTACATTTGAGAGTACGGAAGAATTAATCAAATTTATAAAAAAGGGATTCTAAAAAATATTTATTAACCAAGTATTAAGTGTTGACCTGCTTGTTCATCGCCAAGGAT
>CAYUHO010000056.1:0-8095 GCA_964444445.1 uncultured Piscirickettsiaceae bacterium
GCAAAGGCAACGGATTTTGAATCCGTCATGTCTACCAATTCCATCACACTGGCATTTTGAATGAGCTGAATTATAGTGATTCCCTCCTGCGCCGTCAAGCTATAATACGGATAATTCAATAAAGGATTCCCTTATGTTACGCGAAAAACTTTTTACTGGTAATTCTGCTCAATCTGTTTTTTTAGCGCCAACCGCTAAATGGCAAACCCTTGCAGGAAATACGCCCACCAAACAAAACGGTGTTAATCATCTTTTCTTTTATGATGAGGAAGCTAAAGAGTTTTGGGATGCTGATTTACAAAACGATGAGATTGAAAAACTGGATGCCTTGGGGGATATGATTTTTGTCGCTTGGGGAATCACTCATCACTTTGAATTACCTGAACCCATGGCAGCCACGCAAATGTCTATTTTGTATGTTCTGGAAAAAATGAATTTAGCCAATCCCTATGAAACCTCTGTGGCCGTATTTGAGGAGGTGGTTCGTTCTAATTTTTCTAAATTTTGTCAAACTGAAGACGAAGCCAAGGCAACGGTACGTCATTATGACGAAAGCCTAAATGTAAAAGTGAGTTATCAGCCAGTTGATGATTTTTTTATTATTCGTAGCAGTGCTGATCAAACAGGTTCCGATGGCAATCCTTATCGTAAAGATAAGATTTTAAAATCTATCCACTTTTCAGAACCTTGTTTTAAAAATATTCTCGCACCAATAAAATAACACTAAAATGAGCATAAACCTGCCAATTGATAAGCTATTACCAGACGTTGCTAGTCAATTGGCTAATAATGATATTCTATTGTTACAGGCTGAACCCGGCGCGGGTAAATCAACCCATGTGCCGATTCATTTATTGCAGTCTAACTGGCTGAATCATAAAAAAATTGTGATGCTTGAGCCGAGACGCTTGGCGGTTAAGTCCTTAGCAAATTATTTAGCAAAACAGTTGGGTGAGCCAGTTGGAAAAACGGTTGGTTATCAGGTTAAAAACGAGCGTAAAATTTCAGCCGAAACCAAGCTTGAAATTGTCACAGAAGGCATCTTAACCCGACGCTTACAATCTGACCCTGAACTTTCGGATACTGCTTTAATTATTTTTGATGAATTCCACGAACGTTCATTGCAAGCTGACTTAGCCCTTACACTTTGTTTGGATATTCAATCAGCCTTGCGAGATGATTTGAAGTTATTAATCATGTCTGCAACCATTGATACCGAGATGCTCAGCCAGTTCTTAGATAATGCGCCTGTTATTAATTGCCCTGGTCGTACCTTCCCTGTCAAAACCTTTTATCAACCAAAAACTGCGTCAAGAACTAAGTCAAAAACAACAGATAACGATTGGCTTGAAGTCTTGAGTCATACCCTACAAATAGCGACCACAAAAACAACGGGTGATATTTTGGTTTTTTTATCGGGACAAGGTGCTATTTTTTCGGCAATCAAACAGATTAAACCGATGCTTGATGGTAATTGGGAATGTTTAGCTTTGTATGGCAGTTTAGTAAATACTGCTCAACAGGAAATTACCCAACCTAAAAATAAGGCATTAAAACGCCGAATTATTTTTTCAACCAATATTGCCGAAACCAGTTTGACCATTCCGAATATTACTTGTGTAATCGACACTGGGCTGGCTAAAAAAATGCGATATGATGCGACGAGTGGCATGAGCCGACTTGAAACGGTTTTTATTTCCCAAGCATCGGCAGAACAGCGCCGTGGACGAGCTGGCCGAATGCTTGAGGGTGAATGTTATCGGCTTTGGTCTGAAAGCCAACACGCCCAATTACAAGCCTATGATAATGATGAAATTGTCGAAGCGGATCTCTCGCAACTTTGTTTGGATGTGGCAAATTGGGGTGAAACCAATATTGCCAATATGCAGTGGCTAACCCAACCACCACAAGCACATATTGAGAAATCGCAACAAACATTGCGTTTACTTGGTTTATTAAATAGAAAAAACAACCTCACTACCTTAGGGAAACAGGCTTCATCATTGGGTGTTCACCCCCGTTTTGCGAGCATGATTTTACATGCAAAAGGATTAGAATTAAGTCAATTAGCCTGTGATTTAACGGCTATTTTAAGTGAAAGAGATTTATTGATAGGACACAGAGAAAGCGCGCAAATTGATATTGCGGCACGGCTTGAACGATTACTTCAGTATCGAAATAAACAAGTGATTAACGATGGAATTTCTAATCATTTATTACAACAAATAAACCATGAAAGCAGCCGGTTATTTAAAAAATTGAATTTACCTGCAACCAATCCAGTTAATCATCAGAACATGATAGGTCTGCTAATTGCCTTTGCTTATCCAGATCGCATAGCACAAAAGCGTGAACTCTCTCCTCTGCAATATTTATTGGCGAATGGTAAAAGTGCTCAATTAAAACGAGAAGATCGTCTATTCGAGTCTGATTATCTGGCGATTGCTAACTTAGCAGGACAACGAAAAGATAGCCAAATCTATTTGGCTGCTCCGCTAGAACTTAGCCAAATAAAAGAACACTTTTCAACACAAATAACCGAGGAATCCAGCTACAAATTTGACGAAAAGAAAGGCAGGATAGTGGGTGTACATAGTACAAGATTACACTCAATCACTCTCAAAGAAACCGCGATTAAGGAACCTAATACCGATGCCTTTATTGCCTGCCTAAAAGATGCCCTAATAAAAACCAAGCTTGCGCTTTTGCCTTGGTCAAAAAATAGCAGGCAATGGTTGTTACGAGCCGAGTGGTTAGCGAATTACAACCCTATCTTTACGAATTTCACGCTTGAAAATCTCATCAAACAGATTGATGACTGGCTCATTCCTTATTGCATGACAATTGAATCTACCGAGGGTTTAAAACAACTTAATTTAATTGAAATTCTTTCTAGCCACCTAGGGTATGAAAACTTAGCTTTATTTGAAAAAGAAGCTCCAAGCCACTATACCAATCAATTGGGCCAGCAAACCAAAATCCACTATAGTTTACAGCGTGCTCCCTACATCTCAGTTCAGCTACAAAGTTTATTTGGCGAAACTTATTCGCCGATGCTTGCTTTTAATCAAGTACCTTTAAGTTTTGAACTACTGTCCCCTGCGCAACGTCCAATCCAAATAACCAATGATTTGAATCGTTTTTGGCAAACCAGTTATCAAGAAATTGCAAAAGAAATGCGAGGAAGATACCCAAAACACCGGTGGCCAGAAAAACCCTTGTTAGAAAAGCCTGGTCATTCCATTAAACTAAAACCGCAGTAACGATTAAGACAGGATTAAATCAGAATTTAACCCGAATTCTCAGATAGGAATTAACTAACTTTTGAGCTGATGTCCTTTATTTTGCGTACCCAAGGTGAAATACCTAGTCTTGCTTTGTATTCTCGACTTGCAGCATTGGCACGTTTTTTGTCGGCGTAAGAGCCGGTTATAACCAAGTATTTAGTGGCTGTACGATAGTGCTGAATCACTACCTTACTTCCTTCCAAGGATTTATCTTTTATCATTTGCAGGGCGGATTCTTTATCCGATAAATTAGCAAGCTGTAGTGTGTAATTAAAAGCAGGTTGTTCCATTAACCATTTGATGTCCGCCGTATAATCTTCAATCGGCGTTTTAGGTGCTTCCACTTTACTTTTAAAAGGAACCTCTTTAACGAGTTTGATAACCGGCTGATTAAGCGGTTTGGTAGTTGGTGTATTAACTTGTTTGACGCTGGGTTGTGAAACCACCATATCGTTTTTTTGCTCTTCCTGTTTTTCCTGCTCTATCTTCTTATCTTGCGTGGAGACTGGTGCAGGAGTTACTTCAAGCTTTGAGAGAATTTTTTCTAATTTAACATCAATTTGCTGAATTTGTTTTTCAACGGTTTTTAATCGAGAGTTTTCGTCTTGAACCTTTTTAGATTTTAATGCTTGCGGTTTGGTGTCCTCTTGTTCAATTTCTGAAATCTTATGTTCAAGCTGAATAAACTGATCTTTTAATAAATTAATTTCCATGACCAAACTTTCGTTTGTCTCTTTGGCTTCTTTTAGCTGATTGTTAATGCTGATATAGCCGATGTAAATCACGCCAATGATTGTCAATAATAAAGTACCGACAATAATGGTCATAAAAAATGAAGAACGAGGTGTTTTGTTAGCGGGTTTTGACAGGGTTTGATTGGTTTGAGTTGCCTGACTGGTATTGATACTGGGATTGACGTGGGTTTGTGACTTATTGTTCGACGGCATCACATCTTCCGCAGCATTTAACCAATCTTTTAAAGTATGCTCTGTGTCTTCCGAGGTTGAGATACTTTGCGCTTGATTTTCAATTGCCTTTAGTAATTCTGCCCGCTCTTTCTCTAGCTCTTTAACCGTTTGCGCCATTATGTTTTTACCATTTCATTTTTTTCATTAAGTTTACGATAATGAACAATTTACATTGCTAATATAATACACATTATTTAGAATTGTTGTTTTATATTTTTTAGGGTTCTCAAAATGCAAAGTGTTGGAATGGATGATGTAGGATCAGCGTTATTGATTACGGCAGGACTATCAGTTGTAATGATTGCAATAGTCGTATTAGCGATGTGGTGGGTGTTTGCTGTTTTTAAAGATAAAAAAAGTAAATCAGACCTTGGCAAGGATTCAAAAAAAGACTCGTCTCAAAATACTCGAGAATAGGTGTAACTACTCGTAACCACTCGCAACTAGCCAACCAGTTTTAAAAATTAACGGATTTCGCTTCTTTGTTCTAACTGTTTGAGCTGTAGCGTCACACTGACAGATAAAACCACAGCTGCCACAAAAAATCCTAGCACTATCGCATACCAAAATCCTTTTAGACCAGCTGGTTCAATAAAGACTGAAGTAAATGCCATTAGGTAACCACCCCCTAATCCGATGACCCAATAACAGAAGAAGGTAACTTGCATGATTATCTTCGTATTATGTAATCCTCTTAAAACCCCAGCACAAGCAACTTGAATTGCATCAAACACATGATAAACCGCTGCGATACTTAACAAACCAATTGCAATCGTAATCACGGTTAAGTCGTCTGTAAACACCTCTGCAATTGATTCGCGTACCAAATAGGTAAATACTGCTGATAAGCTCCCTGCAATAAACGCCATTAATAAACCTGCGTAAATCCGTCGATAAATTTCTTGTTTTAACCCCCTGCCGTACGCATGCCCAACGCGTATGCTAATTGCCATGGAAATACTCAGCGGAATCATAAATAACATTGAGGTATAACTTACTCCTACTTGCTGCGCGGCAATCACGTCCGTTCCTAAGACCGCAATGAATAAAGCAATAAAACTAAATAAGCTAACTTCAAACAAAATGGAGAGCGTATTGGGTAAGCCAAGCGAAAAAATGGTTTGTAGTCCATTTTTCCACACTGGCGGCATGAAGCCTTTCAAATTAATTTGTAGGTATGGCTTTATATTTTTTGAGCTAACAGCGTAGCCGATTGCAACAAATAACATTAGCCACATGGTGATGGCAGAAGCGATACCACAGCCAACCGCTCCGTAGGGTTCAACCCCCCAACCGTAAATAAAAACCGCATTGAGTGGTGTGTTCACCAGTAGGGTTAAAATGCTGATCCACATGGTTGGCATGGTTAAACCGATTCCTTCCCAAAAGAATCGAAAAACAAAATAAAGAGACAGGGCTGGTAATCCAAAGGCAATGTAGAATAAGTAACCTTCAGTTAGGTAACGAACATTGTCGGTAAGGGGTAAAAAATCTAAGATCCAAGCACTATTAATCAAGATTAAGAGGATGAATAATCCTAAAGGAATTGCAAGCCAAATACCCTGCTGAAAAAACACTTGCATTTGGGCAATATTCTTTTTCCCAAATTGTTTGGCTACCAGTGTCGTTAAGACGATTAAAAAGCCTACTGAGAGCATCATAACAGGGAATAAAATGCTCGAACCTAAGCCAATTGCAGCGAGATCATCTTTACCCACCTGACCTGCCATAATCGTATCGACAACCCCCAAACCTGCTAATGCAAATTGGGCAATTAAAATAGGAAAGGAGAGTTTGGCTAGACTTTTAAATTCATCTATAAAACTAGACATTTACTGGTGACTGTCTTTATCTAATTTGTTTTTGTTTACAGGGTTATCCATTTCTTTTTGTTGATTCGCCTGTTGTTTTTCTTGTTTGACTTCTTGCTCTTCTTGTTCTTTTAACCAATAGTCTTTGCCATGCTCTTCCATACTAGCGGGATCAAAGGTATCTTCTTCTAGGTCTAACTTATTTTCTTCTAACAAAAAAGGGGCAACCAAAATCGTAATGACCTTTAGGGTCCAATAAATCATTGCATAGATAATGACCGCAAATAAAAGAACAACCGGTAAACCCAGTAATAAATCGACAAATAAAGTTTGCCCTTTAATGAAGTTATCTAGGAAGGATTTTTCAACTAGTGCAAAGTATAGCCAATAAAAAACAGGGGCAATACTTAATACAAATACGATGTAATTTAGTGGGTAAATAAAGCGAGAATTTCTAAATAAACAAAACATAACTAATCTTTTCTGCCTTTTAATAACAACCATTGGATTGCAATAATCGTACTGGAAGCGTTAAACTCGCCTGCCTGTAATTTTTGTTTTGCTTGTTGATAGCTAAGGGTTACAACGCGAATGTCTTCTGACTCATGCTCCAAACCTGCAAATTTAGGTAAACAAGTATGGTCGATATCTGCCGCATATAGGTGTAATTTTTCTTCACACGCACCTGGGCTTGGGTAAAAACTGTAAATATATTCAAAGGTTGCATTTTTAACCCCTGCCTCTTCTTCGGCTTCTCTCGCACAAGCTTCTAATTGCGTTTCACCTTCATCAATCATGCCTGCAACAGGCTCTAATAACCAAGCTTGCTGATTCTCTGTTTTCGAAAAGTCAATTGCACCGGTTCGACACTGCTCAACCAAAATAATCTTTTCGTGTTTAGCGTCATAGAGTAAAACAACTACTGCATCACCACGAATAAAGAGTTCATTTGTAATCTCATTTGATACCCCCCCCTGGTGTTTTTTATAACGATAGTGCATTTCATCTAGTCGAAAGAATCCATTGTGTTTGTTGACTCGTTTAACGTCAATAATACTTTTTTCTGCCAGGTTATCAGTCATTTTTTCTCTCAATTTTAGGCACACGATTAGTAATACCACACAGGAGTTCATAGCCAATGGTATCTGCTGATTCTGCCACGCTATCAACTGACAGACCTTCTCCCCAGAGTGTCACCTGAGTGCCAATTGTCACCTTCTCAGCGATATCGGTTACATCTACACTAATCATGTCCATTGAAACTCGCCCAACCAAAGGGACTATCTCTTCAGAAATTAAAACAGGTGTTCCGTTTTTGGCTTGCCTTGGGTAACCATCACCATAACCAACTGCGACAATCGCGATTAAGGTTTTTCTGCCAGCCTTCCAAGTATCACCATAACCAACCGTTTCAGCTTCATCAATCCACTTTAACGAGGTGATTTGCGAGTAAAACGACATAACCGGTTTAAATCTAGGCAATGACTGTTTGCGAATTCCCGCCCCGTACAACATAATGCCAGGTCTTACCCAATCTAAATGTGCGCTTGGAAAGAGTTCAATTGCGGCAGAGTTTGCAAGACTCTTTTCTCCTGCAACCGTATCAGTCAAATTGGTAAAACAGTTAATCTGCTGTTGCGTAATCTCAGCAGAACTTTCTGCCGATGAAAAATGTGATAACCAGTTAATGGATTTGATTTTCAGTTTTAGCAATTCATCTTTCACTGCCAACAAATCTTCTGGATTAAAACCTAACCGGTGCATTCCTGTGTCGATTTTAATCCAAATGCTCAAGTGAGCTAATTTACTTGCTGACAGATCTTTTAACCAATCTAATTGATGAAACGAATGAATGACAATTTCTAAACGATGGTGAAAAACCAGCTCTAGCTCTTCTTTACTAAACACCCCTTCTAACAAAACAATTGGGTGTAAAAAACCATTTTGGCGTAGTTGAATTGCCTCATCAATTGAAGCGACCCCAAAACCATCTGCACTGGAAAGCTCTTTTGCTACCCGAATAATTCCA
>CAYUHO010000057.1:0-8095 GCA_964444445.1 uncultured Piscirickettsiaceae bacterium
CCTGGTGATTTTTTCCTGCTTATATTTGATTTGAGTTGTTTTGTTTGGTTTATCGGTTATTATATTTTGATGGATAAAGAAGATACTCTGACAATGAAGGTTTATTTAGTGGGTGGTGCGGTGCGCGATAGGTTGTTAAATATACCTGTTTATGATCGTGACTGGGTCGTTGTGGGCGCTACTGCAGATGAAATGTTGGCGAAGGGTTACCAGCAGGTTGGTAAAGACTTCCCTGTCTTTTTACACCCGAAAAGCAAAGAGGAGTATGCGCTTGCTCGCACTGAGAAAAAGCAAGGAGTCGGATATCATGGGTTTGAGGTTTGCTTTGAGCCAACCGTTAGCTTAGAAGAGGATTTGATTCGTCGAGATTTAACCATTAATGCAATTGCCGAGGATACAGACGGGAATCTGATTGACCCTTATGCAGGGCAGGCAGATTTGGAACAAAAGTTATTACGCCATGTTTCACTTGCTTTTTCGGAAGATCCTTTGCGTGTTTTGCGTGTGGCTAGGTTTGCCGCACGATTCCATTCACATGGTTTCACCATTGCAGATGAGACATTGGTCTTAATGTCTCAAATGGTGGCGTCTGGTGAGCTTGAAAATTTGACACCTGAAAGGGTTTGGCAGGAGGTTGTTAAGGCGTTAAAAACGCAGACGCCATCAGTTTTTTTTAAGGTTCTTCGTCAGGTAGGGGCGATTGAAGTTTTATTTCCTGAACTACATCAATTGATTGATGTTGAACAGCCAAAAATTCACCACCCTGAAGGGGATGTTTGGATCCATTCATTGATGGTTTTGGATGCGTCTGTCTTATTGTCAGATGATGTCTCGGTTCGTTTTAGTGCTTTGGTTCATGATTTTGGCAAGGGGTTGACGCCAAAAGAATACTACCCGCGGCATCATGGGCATGAGGCGGCGGGTGTTGCTTTGGTCACTGCGTTTTGTCAACGTTATCGTGTTTCAAATGAGTTACGAAATTTGGCAGAAAAGGCGACTGAGTTTCATGGTTTAATTCATCAGGCCTTGGATAAAGATGGATATCCTCACTTTAAGCCAGCCACTTATTTAAAGATACTTACCGCTTGTTTGGCTTTAAAAAATCAGGCGTTTTTTGAAAATATATTAACCGTCTGTGAGTCTGATATTAAAGGTCGTTTAGGGTTTGAAGATAAGGCGTATCCTCAACGCCAGTTTTGGCAAAAATTAGCACAGGCATGCAAACAAGTTGATAATCAGAAGATACTTGAAACGGGTGTAAAAGGTGCTGCGGTAGGTGTGGCAATTGATAAACAAAGATTGGTAAATATTAAGGCGGTATTGATGGAGTTTGATAATGTTTAGGAAGTTTATTAAACCAAGTAAGTCAAAAAAGGTTTTGATTTTAGCTGGAATTTTTATTGTTTTAATCTTGGCTGTTATGATAATGGTTGCCAATAAACCTAAGATTAAGTCGGTAGAAGTAAAACCTAAAACTTGGATGGTGGAAGCCATAGCTGTTAAGATTGAGCGTCTTTCGCCTGTTTTTCCGTTAGTTGGTAAGGTTGAATCGAATAATTTGGTAACCGCTTCTTCGCCTATTGCAAGTGTGATAGAGAATGTTTGGGTGCGTGAGGGTGATTATTTTGAAAAAGGTCAAAAGTTAATCGCTTTGTCTGAACAAGATTTACAGATCCCCGTTGCAATTGCAGAAGCGAATTTGAAAGATAGTGAAGCGAAATTAGCCTTGTTAAAAATAAACTTTGAGACCAATGAACGCACTTTAGAGCATGAATTAGCGTTATTAGCACTAAAGGAAAAAAACGTTTTACGTAATCAAAGGTTAAATAAGAAGAATCTTTCATCTGAAATTACGTTAGATAATGCAAAGGAAGCACTGGTTCGTCAGCAAAAATCAGTTG
Source organism: uncultured Piscirickettsiaceae bacterium (assembly GCA_964444445.1). Classification (GTDB taxonomy): domain Bacteria; phylum Pseudomonadota; class Gammaproteobacteria; order Thiomicrospirales; family Thiomicrospiraceae; genus Hydrogenovibrio. The sequence goes on from CAYUHO010000057.1 coordinate 1,902, forward strand.
CAATTGCTCAAAGGATTGTGACTGAGCATGATTTAAAATTAGCGCAACTTGAAGCGGGTATAAAGAAAGCAAAAGCCAATTTACAACAAGCTAAGATAAATTTAACTAGAGGTGAGCTGGTCGCACCTTTTTCAGGAAGAGTTGCAAAGGTAATGATATCTGTTGGGGATAGAGTCAATCCTGGAACAGCGATGATTCGTTTTTATGAATCAGCTAGTTTGGAGCTAAGAGCAAAAATTCCTAATGTACATTTGCCTGCTATCTATCAATCTTTAGATAAACAGCAGCCGCTATTTGCTTCCTTTTCGACTGAAAATAAAGTTTATTCACTGCCTTTATCTCGTTTAGCCAGTGAGACCTCTGCAACAGGTTTGGATGCGTTTTTGGCTGTTCCACAGGCAATAGAGAATATCACCTTGGGTAGATTGATGCAGGTGAATTTGAAGTCAGCACCGCTGAGTAATATTTTTGCACTGCCTTTTTCTGCCTTGTATGGAACGGATAAGATTTACAAAGTAGATCAACAAACCTCTCAACTTGTTGGAGTTAAAGTGAAAAAAATAGGTGAGACTGAACAAAAACAAGTGCTGTTAGCCGGTGATGTTCAGGCGGGTGATATGATTGTAACAACACACCTTCCGAATGCGATTGGTGGTTTAAGCGTGGCGGTTAAATAACGTGCAATTAGAGAAAGAAAAAGAAATTCCAAACGGTTTAATTGCTACCTTAGCGAACCACCGCGTTGCGTCAAGTCTTTTAATGTTAGTGATGTTGTTACTTGGTTATATTGCGCTAATGAAGTTGAATGTTCAATTTTTTCCAAGTTTAAATTTAACCTATGTAACCGTTCAAGTAACTTGGAATGGCGCGAATGCAGAAGATGTTGAACGTTCAATTACCAAACCCGTTGAAAGAGTCCTGAGAAATCTTGATGGTGTTGAAGAAATTACTTCAACTGCGGTTAATGGTGCAACTGCAATTACCATCAAATTTGAAAAAAATACGGACATGGTGGATGCGACTAACCTTGTTAGGGAAAAAGTGGATCAATTGCGACACTTGCCAGCATCTTCTGAAAAACCAGTGATTAAAAAAGCAGTTTTTTATGAGGGGATTGCGAGCCTTTTGATTACTTCAGAAAAAGGTGACCTAAAGGAGTTACGTGCTTTAGCAAATCGTTATGAAAGAGAATTGCTGGATGCTGGGATTGATAAGATTATGTTCAAAGGCTTGCCTGAAGAACAGATGACAATTGAAGTTCCGCAGTCTGTATTGGAAAGCCATGATTTAAGCCTATCAAAAATCACTGAACAAATTCGAGGGATGAGTCGAGATCTCCCTTCTGGCACAATCGGTGATGTTGATGGTATGCGTGATGTTAGAACAATACAACAGGCAAGAAGTGTTCAGCAGTATTCAGAACTTGGTATTGTGGTAAGTGAAACTGAGAATGTATTGCTCGGTGATATTGCAAAAATTGAGCTAAAACCTGCAAAATATATGCCGTTTGTGATGGTCGATGGAAAGCCCGCGGTTGAATTATTTTTACAACGAGCGGAAACCGGAAATACGATTAAATCAGCTGAAATTCTACATGAATGGGTTGATAAAACACGCCCTGATTTACCAGATGGTGTTGAGTTGATTGTTTATGCTGAGGTCTGGTCGATAGTCAAACAAAGGATTTCTTTACTAGTCAATAACGGGATTGGAGGATTGATCTTAGTTGTGTTGATTCTGTTCTTTTTTATGAACGGCCGAGTCGCTTTTTGGGTGGCAGTAGGGATTCCTGCTTCCTTTTCTGCAACCTTAATGATCTTGTATTTGTTTGGTGGCAGTATCAATGTCGTGACACTGTTCGCACTCATTATGGCATTGGGAATCGTGGTTGATGATGCTATTGTTGTCGGTGAGGATGCGCTTTCTCATTTTGAAAGTGGGGAGTCAGCATTGCTGTCCTCGGTTGGGGGTGCGAATCGAATGCTTCCTTTGGTAACAGCTTCTTCAATAACGACTATTGCGGCCTTTTTTCCTTTGATGATGATTGGTGAGGAAATGGGTAAAATGATGTTTGCGATTCCTTTAGTAATCATCGCGGTACTTTTGGCCTCATGGTTTGAGAGTTTTGCTATCTTGCCTGGTCACTTGAATCATGCTTTTAAAGGTGTAAAAGAAACTAAAAAGGGTTCTTTTCGCCACAAGATTGATGAAAAAATTGACTATTATCGTCACCATCAGTTTCGCAGTCTTATTCGTCTAGCTTTAAGGAATCGAACCATTACGATTGTCTCTACCTTAGCCATGTTTGTTTTTGTGATAAGTTTGGTGGAGACCAAAACCGTCGGTTTTATTTTCTTCCCTGCACCTGATGGTAATTTGCTACATGCTGAAGTGCAATTTGTGGCGGGTACACCTGAAAGTGTCAGTCACCCATATATGGATAATTTAAATCAGGCGTTACTGGAAACGGAAAAAGAATTAGAGCCAGGTATTTTAAAGGCATCTGTGGTTAGGTATAACGCCTCAGGAATGAATTATGGCGCTAGTTTTGGCAGTATGAGTGTTGAGTTGGTTGATCCTGATCGGCGTGAAACTCGTAATGCAGATTTTATAAAACGATGGCATGAAAAAGCAGGTGTTGTTCCCGGGCTAGATAATTTGTCAATCCGTGAACCAGTTAAAGGTCCGCCTGGAAGTGATATAGATGTAAGAATCTGGGGAGCGCCTTTGGCGGATTTGAAGAAGGCATCGCTTGAGTTGCAAGAAGCATTAGTTTCAGTAAAAGGGGTGATGGCAATCCGAGACGATTTGCCCTATGGCAGAGAACAGTTGGTGTATAAACTTACACCACAAGGTTTGGCGCTTGGCTTTACGTATGCCTCTGTTTCTCAACAGTTATCAAGTGCTTTTGCCAGTAGTTTGGTGCAAATTTTTAACGCGGCAGATGATGAGGTTGAGGTAAGGGTTCAATTGCCGATAGACGAACAAGCCAAGTTATCAATTATTGAACGTTTACAGCTGGTAACGAATGATGGGCAAAGAGTTCCACTTAACACAGTGGTCAGTTGGGAAACAAAGCAAGGTTTTGATGCGATTCGCCACCTCGACGAAAAGATCGCAATTTCGGTTTTAGCGGATGTAAATAAAAACATCAGTAACCCAAATCAAATCTTAAATGAACTAGATGTCGCCGTATTGCCAGAGCTAGTTAACAAATATGGGATTAAATATTCATTTGAAGGACAAAGTGCGAATCAAGCAAACGCCTTTGCCGATATGAAAATAGGCTTGCTGGTTGGCTTGGCAGGAATTTACATCGTATTGGCATGGGTGTTTTCTTCTTACGGCTTGCCATTTGTTGTCATGATGGCGATTCCTTTCGGTTTGATTGGCGCGATTATGGGACATTGGTGGCTAGGGTTAGATTTGACTTTATTGTCCATATTTGGCTTTTTTGGGCTATCTGGCATTGTTGTCAATGACTCCATCATATTGGTCAGCTTTTATAAGCAGTTAAAAGAAAAAGGCATGTCAACCAATGAAGCCTTAGAGGAAGCGGCAGTGCAAAGGGTTAGGGCGGTTTTATTAACTTCTTTGACAACGATTGCAGGGTTAACACCTTTGTTGTTTGAGACCTCGGAACAAGCTCAGTTTTTAATTCCAATGGCAACGTCAATAGCGTTTGGTTTGTTGTTTTCTACCTTGCTTATTTTGTTGGTGATACCTAGTTTTTTATCTATTTATGAAGGAGCAAAGTTAAAAAAGATCCAGGGGGGGTAAGCCCTTTAAAAACTTATTCAGTGACACCTTAAAGATAGGTTGAATGGTTATGATTACTCCTAGATAGAGGTTTGGGAAATAAGAAAAACTTGAAAAATGCGTTAAATTAAGCGACAATACCCGTCCAAATTTTATTTAGCATTAATTCATAATAAAGTAATAAATAAAGATTAGAATGCTAAAGATATCAAATTTTATAAACTGAGGAAAGTTGCCAATGTCAACTCGTAGAGAACTTGCAAATGCAATCCGTGTACTAAGTATGGACGCGGTTCAAAAAGCTAAATCTGGTCATCCAGGTGCACCAATGGGAATGGCAGACATTGCTGAAGTGCTGTGGAATAGCCACATGAAATTTAATCCGACCAATTCTAAATGGGCAGATCGCGACCGTTTTGTTCTATCAAATGGTCATGGTTCAATGCTTATGTATTCTCTATTACACCTGTCTGGTTTTGAATTAAGCATGGAAGACATTAAACAGTTTCGTCAGCTTCATGCTAAAACTGCTGGCCACCCTGAGTATGGTTATGCAGAAGGGATTGAAACGACTACTGGTCCATTAGGGCAAGGTATTACAAACGCGGTTGGTATGGCGATTGCAGAACGTACTTTGGCGGGACAATTCAATAAGCCAGGCCATAAGATAGTTGATCACAATACGTATGTATTTATGGGTGACGGTTGCTTAATGGAAGGTCTATCTCATGAAGCTGCGGCTATGGCGGGTACGCTTGGTTTAGGTAAGTTAATTGCATTTTGGGATGACAATGACATCTCAATCGATGGACATATTGGTGACTGGATGGAGAAAGGCGTTCCTGGTCGTTTTGTCTCTTATGACTGGCATGTTATTCCAAATGTTGATGGGCATGATCCAGAAGCGATTAATAGAGCAATTCTAGAAGCAAAATCAGTCAATGATAAGCCAACACTAATTTGTACAAAAACAACAATTGGTTTTGGTTCTCCAAATCTTTGTGGTACGCATGACTGTCATGGTGCACCTCTAGGTGACGAAGAGATTGCACTAACAAGAGAAAATCTTGGTTGGACGCATGAGCCATTTGTTATTCCTGATGAAGTATATGCTGGTTGGGATCATAAAGAACAGGGTGCAAAGGATGAAGCAGCTTGGAATGATAAATTTGCTGCTTACGCAAAGGCATTCCCAGAAGAAGCTAAAGAATTTGAAAGAAGAATGGCAGGTGATTTACCTGCAAACTTTGAAATGGAAATGGATAAGTTTATTGCAAAAACACAATCAGATATGCCGAATATCGCATCTCGTAAAGCGTCTCAAAATGCAATTGAAGCAATGGGTCCATTGTTACCAGAAATGTTTGGTGGTTCAGCTGATTTAACAGGTTCTAACCTAACTAACTGGTCAGGTACGGTTAAAGTTAATGCAACGGTTTCTGACGGTAACTACCTTTCTTGGGGTGTTCGTGAGTTTGGTATGGCGCATATGATGAACGGAATGGTTCTTCATGGTGGATTCAAAGTTTATGGTGCAACCTTCTTCATGTTTATGGAGTTTATGCGTAACGCACTAAGAATGTCTGCGCTAATGAAAATTGGTACTATCTATGTTTATACACATGACTCAATTGGTCTTGGAGAAGATGGTCCAACTCACCAACCTGTTGAGCAATTAGCAACCATGCGTGTTATTCCAAACTTCCAAACATGGCGTGGTTGTGATGCAATCGAATCAGCTGTCTCATGGAAAATGGCAATGTTACGTGGTGATGCACCGACTGCATTAGTATTCTCTCGTCAAAACCTAACGCCAATGGAAAGAACCGCAGAGCAAGTAGCAAATATTGAAAAAGGTGGTTATGTACTAAAAGATTGTTCAGGTACGCCTGATATCATCTTTATTGCAACGGGTTCAGAAGTTGGTTTAGCTGTTGATGCCGCTGAAGCGATGGATGCAAACGTACGTGTTGTTTCTATGCCTTCGACCTGTGCATATGATACGCAAGATCAAGCTTATAAGGATTCTGTATTGATTCCAGGTGTGAAGCGTGTTGCGATTGAAGCTGGTGTTGCTGAATCATGGCATAAATATGTTGGTCTTGAGGGTGCAACTGTTTGTATGTCTACATTTGGTGAGTCAGCGCCTGCTGGTGAACTGTTTGAAGAGTTCGGTTTCACTGTAGAAAACGTTGTAGCAACTGCCAACAAAGTTCTTGGTAAATAATTTAATTTAATTTAAAAAGTAGCTCTTCAGAGTGCCTCTAACTTTTACAAAGTTAAGGCGGTGACCTGTAATGTACTTACATCCTAACGCAAAGTTTGTGAAGGTTAGAAGTACTTTAAAGGGCTAGAATATGGAGTATAGATAAAAATGACTATTAAAGTTGGTATTAACGGTTTTGGCCGTATCGGTCGTATGGCTTTCCGTGCAG
>CAYUHO010000058.1:0-8014 GCA_964444445.1 uncultured Piscirickettsiaceae bacterium
TTTTTGCCACATAGTCTTTCACCCCCATTACAAGCGCTTGATACACTCTGGCTTCATCTTCTAATAAGCTTGCTTTCGTACCAGAAGCAACCGAAACCTTGTCGTTTGCTTTCGAAACGATTATAGGGGTTAAATCTGTTTCAAAATTGGCAGACTGAACTTGAACCTCTCCCTTTTCATCCGTTGCAAAGGAGCCGCCATCAAACACTAGCTCATCTTGCCCGCCTACTTGGTTGACATAAATAATCGGCACATCATTTTCAGTTGCTCTACGTTTAACCACATCAATTCTGTCTTGCTGTTTCTCCGCTGAAAAAGGCGAAGCATTTAAGGTTAAAAGAACATCCGCACCATCGGCAACTGCTTGATTAGCAGGGCTTATTTTCCAAATATCTTCACAAAGTAGAATTCCAAAAGAAACACCCTTAAAGCTCACCACACAACTTTTATCATGCGAACTAAAATAACGTTTTTCATCAAACACACCATGATTTGGTAGGTTTTGTTTAATGTAACTGGCTTTGATACTGCCGTGCGAAATCCAAGCCGCCATATTAAAGCGTTCGCCCAAACTATCAATCATTGGGTATCCCACAACCATCACAATATCTGTGACAGATTCTGCAATCTTGGTCAAGGCTTCATTAACTTGATTATATAAATCTTGTCGAAACAATAAATCTTCTGGTGGGTAACCCGTAATCGTCATCTCAGGAAAGACAATCATATCTGCTTGAAGCTCGGTTTTAGCCTGTTGTGCAGATTCAAGAATCAATTCAACATTTCCTTGAATATCTCCAACAATTGGGTCAACTTGTGCCATTACGATTTTAATTTCAGACATAATTATTTTCTCTAAGAAAGTTGTTGTTTCATTGCTTCACCCAAATCCGCAGGCGAACTAACAATGGTCACTCCTGCTTTTTCCAGTGCTTTAAATTTTGCTTCTGCCGTGCCTTTTCCACCACTAACAATCGCACCTGCATGTCCCATTCGCTTACCTTTAGGTGCTGTCACGCCTGCAATATAGGCAACGACAGGTTTAGTGACATTGGCTTGAATGTATTCGGCGGCATCTTCTTCCGCTTGCCCACCAATTTCACCGACGAGAATAATCCCTTCTGTCTGTTCATCCTGTTGAAAAAGCGCTAAACAATCAATAAAGTTCATGCCTTGAATCGGGTCGCCTCCAATTCCGACACAGGTTGATTGCCCTAATCCATTTTGGGTAGTTTGGTGTACCGCTTCATAAGTCAGTGTACCAGAACGAGAGATAACGCCCACCTTACCTTTTTGGTGAATATGACCTGGCATAATCCCGATTTTACAACCGTCTTGATTGTCTCCTGGCGTGATTAACCCAGGGCAATTTGGTCCAATCAAATAAGCATCAGACTTATCAAGTGCCGCACGAACTTTAAGCATATCGTTAACAGGGATTCCTTCTGTAATACACGTAATCACTTTGATGCCAGCGTTAATGGCTTCTATAATTGAATCTGCCGCAAAAGGTGGCGGAACATAAATCATGGATGCACTGGCACCCGTCTGAGCAACCGCTTCCTTCACTGTATTGAAAACAGGCAAGCCTAAGTGGGTTTGTCCGCCTTTTCCAGGGGTGACACCGCCCACCATTTTTGTGCCATAGGCAATGGCTTGTTCTGAATGAAATGTGCCTTGAGCACCGGTAAAGCCTTGGCAAATAACTTTCGTTTTATGGTTAATTAAGATACTCATTGTGCCACTCCCTTAGCTATCTCTACTGAGTTTGCTAGTTCTACCGCACGCTTTGCCGCATCTGCCAAACCATCAGCACTGACAATACTTAAGTCAGAATCGGCTAAAATTTGTTTCCCTAAATCCACATTAGTTCCTTCTAAACGCACGACCACTGGAATGGTTAATCCAACTTCTTTCACTGCTTGAATAATTCCCTCGGCAATTAAATCACAACGCACAATACCACCAAAGATATTAACCAAAATTGATTTCACATCAGCAGATGACAAAATTAGTTTAAACGCTTCGGCAACACGTTCAGGCGTTGCACCGCCTCCAACATCTAAAAAATTAGCAGGTTCGCCCCCGTTGAGTTTAATTAAATCCATGGTTGCCATTGCCAACCCTGCACCATTGACCATACAACCGATACTACCCTCTAAAGCAATGTAGTTAAGTTCATTATCAGCTGCTTTTGCCTCACGTTCATCTTCTTGGCTTGCATCACGCATTGCTAATAATGTTTTTTGACGATAAAGTGCGTTTGAGTCAATTCCTACCTTCGCATCTAACGCTACCAAATTATTTTCAGCCGTCACAATCAAAGGATTAATCTCAACTAACGCCACATCGTTATCAAATGCCATCTGGTAAAAACCATTCATCACCTGTGCTAACTGTTTAAATGCCGTTCCTTTCAAGCCCAAAGCAAACGCCACTTCACGACATTGATAAGGCATCAAACCCACCGCACCATCAACCTGTACTGTTAATATTTTTTCGGGGGTTTGTTTAGCAACCTCCTCAATATCCATACCACCAGAAGCAGACAAAACAAATGAATGCATTTTAGTCACACGATCAACCATTAAACTTAAATACAATTCAGTTTCAATATTTAACGTTTCTTCAATCAAAAGGGAATTAATTGGCAATGCCTTGCCTGAGGTTTGAATCGTCGCAAGCGAACTTCCCAACATCTCAGCAACAACCTGTTTTGCCTGCTCACGAGAAACAACCAACTTAACACCACCCGCTTTACCACGTGCACCTGCATGAATTTGAGCTTTAACAACCCACTGCGAACCACCAACCTTATCTAAAGCTGAGTCAAGCTGTGCTAAATCCGTAATCATTTCCCCAGAAGGGGTCGGAATTTTATAAGAAGCAAAAATAGATTTTGCCTGATATTCATGTAAATTCATTAATCGCCTTTAAACTTGTTTTTATCGAGCTATTTTAGCGCAAAAACCACCAAGGGGGGTACCCCCCTGGTGGTTTTTAAGTATAAATATGATATTTTAATTAAATTAGATTAAATTTAAGGTATTTTTATATCCAAACCCTATCTGAGGATTAGGGTAATAGAAGAATCTCTTAAAAGGTTTTAGAAGCTAACACCTTATCTTCACCTTCTGATTTTGCAATGATGACAGCACCGACTGAGTCACTAAAGACGTTTACGGCGGTTCGCATCATGTCGAGTAATCTATCAACAACCAATAATAAGCCAATCGCTTCTGCTGGTAATCCAATTGCGACAAGAATAATGCTAATTGCGACTAGGCTAGCAGAGGGAATGCCTGCAACCCCGATTGAGGTTGTAAGCGCGACCACAACAATGAGCAGTTGTGTTCCAAAATCGAGAGATAGTCCAAACATTTGTGCGATGAAGACTGCAGCAACACATTCGTATAACGCCGTGCCGTCCATATTGACAGTCGCACCTAGTGGTAGTACAAAGCTAGATATTCGGTTCGAAACCCCTGCTCTATTCTCTAGTGCGTTAATAGTGACGGGGAGTGTTGAGGAGGATGAACTAGTTGAGAATGCAGTGAGTAATACAGGCGCCATGGCTTGAAAATGTAGCCATGGATTTTCAACTTTTCCGAGTGTTTTAAGCAAAACTGGCATAACAACTAGAAGGTGAATTCCTAATGCAATAACAACGGTAACAAAAAATAAGGCTAGGTTTCCAAACTGGTCAAACCCTGTTTTGGCAACTGATGCGGCAACGAGTCCAAATACACCTAGGGGAGCAAATTTCATAATTAAATTTGTCATCATCATCATGACTTCAAAAATCCCGTTCCAGAAGTTATTCATGGTTTCTTTTAGATTGCCTTTTAAACGCCCCATAAAGACACCAAATAGAATACTAAAGAAAATTAGACCTAACATTTGTCCATTTGCAGCAGCATCGACAACATTAGTTGGAATCATTCGCAAGAAAACATCAACCACATCACCTGCCGACTTTCCTGCCACAGCATTGGTGACATGTTCGTTGGCTTCAAGAACAGGAGCAGCGTTATCACTAACACCAGGTTGAATTAGATTAACCATCAATAATCCGATAAAAATTGCAATGGTACTCGTCAGTACATAATAACCTAACGTTTTTGTACCCAACCGACCAAAACCACCTTGGCTTCCAACATTGGCAACCCCTGTAATAATTGCCGAAACAACTAATGGTACAACTATCATTTTTAAAGCATTTAGAAACAAAGTACCAATAAAGGTAAAAATAGCTAACCAGTGAATGCCAAAAATAGTTGCTTCTGTACCTGCTGTATAGCCCGAAACTGCTGCAATAAGCAGTGCAATTAATATTTGCCAGTGCAATGCTAATTTCATATAATTTTTCCTTTATTAAATAATAAAAAAGCACCAATTGGTGCTTTTGTCAGTGTCTTACTTTAACCGAATTGCGGGTTATTTCCAAGACATGAAAGATCCCATATTATACACTTCTGTATATCCCAAAGCCATCAACATTTGTTTAGCCATTTCTGAACGACTACCTGAATGACAAAAAACAACAACAGGTCTAGCTTTATCAATCATACTTTCAGCCTTAGATTCAAGTTCTTGTAATGGTACATTAACCGCACTGGGCAATTGACTTGACATAAACTCGCCTAGCGTGCGTACATCAATAAACTGTGCATTTTTATTATTGATTAAATCTTTAGTGTCTTCACATGAAATGAACATTAACGGCTTTCCCTCTCTATTTTTTTGCGGTATTTTAGATGATAAACCACAACTTAGTAATAGAAAAAACTATGGGTAACCCAAATTAGGATAATAGCATAGATAGCAGCAAGAACATCATCAAACATAATGCCAAACCCACCATTGAGCTTTCGATCTGCCAGACTAATTGGATAGGGTTTCCAAATATCAAATATCCGAAAAGCAACAAAGGCATATACCCAAAATAGAATAGTTTGCTCTGGTAAAAAGAGCATGACCAACCAAATACCTGCAAATTCGTCCCAGACGATACCACCATGATCATGCACACCGATTATCTCAGCGGATTTACCACAGATATAATTTCCAAACAATAAACTGGTAACCAATACTATAATTGCGGCTGTTTGACTCCATAAAATGACAGGAATAAAAAGAACTAAACCCAATAATGTACCAAACGTACCCGGTGCTTTTGGGGCTAGCCCTGAACCAAAGCCAAAACCCAGCATAAGCACTGGGTTTTTTAATAATTGGCTAAATTTTGGAGCAGGTGCTGACAAGCTTATTTTCGTTTTTTAGCAGAGGTAATTAAACGAAGTGCATTCAGTTTTATAAACCCTCCAGCATCAGAGTGATCATAAGCACCACCATCATCTTCAAAGGTCGCAATGTCTTCATCGAACAAGCTGTATTCTGAGGTACGACCAACAATGATGACATTCCCTTTATACAATTTCAAACGCACATCACCTGTCACAAATTCTTGTGAGTTATCAATTAAAGCTTGTAACATTTCACGCTCTGGACTGAACCAAAAACCGTTATAGATCATTTCTGCATACTTCGGCATTAACTCATCTTTTAAGTGAGCTGCATTTCTATCCAGTGTTAGAGATTCCATTGCTCTATGTGCTTTCAACATGATTGTGCCAGCAGGTGTTTCATAACAACCACGTGCTTTCATCCCGACAAAACGGTTTTCAACAATGTCATCACGCCCAATTGCATTTTCACCACCTACTTTGTTCAGATATTCCATCACCGTTGCAGGCGACATTTTTTCACCATTAATCGCGACAATGTCACCCTTTTCAAAACCAATATCTAGGTAAGTTGCCTTGTCTGGTGCATTTTCAGGTGAAACTGTCCATAACCACATATCATCTTGTGGTTCATTCGCAGGGTTTTCAATTACGTCACCTTCATAAGAAATATGCAATAAATTTGCATCCATCGAGTAAGGTGATTTTTGACCTTTTTTCTTCTCGATTGCAATGTTATGTTTTTCAGCATACGCCATTAGTTTTTCACGTGACAGCAAATCCCATTCACGCCAAGGGGCAATCACTTTTACATCAGGCATCAATGCATAAGCATTTAACTCAAAACGAACTTGATCATTCCCCTTACCTGTTGCCCCGTGCGCAACGGCATCCGCACCAGTCTCTTTCGCAATTTCAACCAAACGCTTTGAAATAAGTGGGCGAGCAATTGATGTCCCCAAACGATATTCACCTTCATAAATGGCATTTGCACGCATCATTGGGAAGACAAAATCTTTTGCAAATTCTTCACGTAAATCTTCAATGTAGATTTCTTTAATCCCCATTGCTTTGGCTTTTGCACGTGCTGGCTCGACTTCTTCACCCTGCCCAATATCAGCCGTAAAAGTAACCACTTCGCAATTGTATTCATCCTGTAACCACTTAGCGATAATTGAGGTATCCAAACCACCTGAATAGGCTAAAACAACTTTATTGACTTCTGACATGATAAATTTCCTGCTATTTAATTTTATTTGCGCGGATTATACATTAAAATGATGTTTCAATTTAAGAAGAAGATAAGCAAGCTCATGAGTTTTATAGACTATTTAAAAGTTTCACCGCAACATATTCTACCGAAACAATTTGTTTCCACTCTCATGCACAAATTCATGCATGTTGAACAGCCATGGGTAAAAAACCTTGTGACGAAAACAATGATTAAAGCCTTTAAGATTGATGTTTCAGAAGCAGAGCATGAAGACCTAGATTACTATCCACACTTTAACGCTTTTTTTACCCGCAAGCTTAAACCAGAAGCTCGCCCAATTGATGAAACAGCCAATGCCTGGTGCAGCCCTGTTGATGGATTAGTTAGCCAATCACAACCTATTCACCACAACAAAATGTTGCAAGCAAAATGTCACCAATATACAACTGAAGCCTTGGTGGGTGGCGACATTGACTATGCAAAAAAATTTGAAAATGGTGATTCAGCAGTTATTTATTTATCGCCAAAAGACTATCATCGCATTCACTGCCCGACGGATGCCAAACTCATCTCCATGACCTATGTTCCTGGTGATTTATTTGCCGTTAACCCATCCACCGTACGCGTGGTAGAAGGACTTTTTGCTCGCAATGAACGGCTTGTCATCCGCTTTGAAAATGAGCAAGGAATATTTTGCCTGATTATGGTCGGGGCAATTTTTGTTGGGAGTATGGAAACGGTTTGGGAAGGAAAAATAACCCCTGATTATAAGCCAACCATTGAACACTGGGATTATACTGACAAAGATTTTCAGTTTAAAAAAGGGGATGAAATTGGACGTTTTAATATGGGCTCAACCGTTGTACTCTTAACGCCGCAAGGAATAATGGGTGAATTAGGACAAATTAAAGAAAACACTCCTGTTAAAATGGGAGAATTATTAACCTCATATGACCCTGTCATTGAACCGATAAACAACTAAGCCAAGAGGAAATTAAACCATGAAAATGATTACAGCAATTATAAAACCATTCAAACTTGATGATGTAAGAGAAGCACTACATGATATTGAAATTAATGGTTTAACCTCAACAGATGTAAAGGGCTATGGTAGGCAACAGGGGCACACCGAAATGTACCGTGGTGCAGAATACGTTGTTGATTTTCTACCTAAAGTAAAAATCGAACTCGCCGTTGAAGCTGACAAGGTTGATACTGCGATTGAAGCCATTATGAACTCAGCACAAACTGGAAAAATTGGAGATGGTAAAATCTTCGTGACCAATATCGAGCAAACAATCCGTATTCGTACTGGTGAATCAGGAACAGAGGCGTTATAAATTGGAAACTGTTACCTGTAAATCCTGTAAAGAAGAGATTGGAAAAGACGAAAAAGTCTACCCTAAATCTGGCTTTCCTAATAAACAAAGTAGCTTGATTTCTAACCTAGTTTGAATCGTCATCACCTTTGGGATATTAGGCTTCTTTTTTGGTGAATATCTTCTTAAGGAGACACTTAACAACTGATTGAAATTCTGCGTGGACTTCTAGCCCA
>CAYUHO010000059.1:0-7855 GCA_964444445.1 uncultured Piscirickettsiaceae bacterium
TCTTTTAAACGTTTAAAATTTAATAAACATCTCTAGCATAACGCTTTTCTTTCTTTAGCTTATTAACATAAGCTTCAGCGGCTGCCGCATCCATGTTTCCGTGTTCAGCAACAACTTCTAAAATTACCCTATCTACGTCTTTAGCCATTCTAAAAGCATCTCCACAAATATAGAAGTGGGCACCCTCTTCTAACCATTGGAAGAATTCAGCACCTTTTTCTTTGATTCGATCTTGAACATAAATCTTTTCAGCTTGGTCACGAGAGAAAGCTAGGTCTAACTTTAGTTTTCCTGCTTTTTGTAAAGCTTCCATTTCTTCACGATAGATAAAATCATTTTCAATATTTCTGTCACCAAAGAACAACCAGTTTTCGCCGGATGCATCACGTGCAACTCGTTCTTCAAGGAAACCACGGAAAGGTGCAATCCCTGTCCCTGGCCCTACCATGATAATATTTGTCTCATTATTCTCTGGCACAGAGAAGGCTTTGGCTGGCGAGAAGTAACATTGAATCCCTTCACCTTCTTCTGCAATATCTGCCAAGAAAGTTGAACAAACACCATTATGATCACGATCATACTGACTGTAACGCACACTACCAATTGTAAGTTGAACTTCTCCTGGGTGTGCATTAATACTTGATGCAATCGAGTAAGCTCTTGCTGCGATTGGTTTCAAGAATCCGATAAACTCTTCAATCGTAAACTCAGCAGCAGGATAATTCTTAAGCAAATCAACACAGTCATTTCCATACAAATAATCACTTAATTGTGCCGCTTCTCCATTGACTAAACTGTTAAGATTTTCATCACCTGATTTTTCAGCAACCGCTTTAACAAAATCTTTAGTCGGCATACGAATTTCTAACTCATCCGTTAATTGCTTTTTAATGCTTTCATCTGATGAATCAAAACAAGCCATCAATTCTGCTACTAGGGTAGGTTGGTTGCGAGGAATTAAGTTAATTGCATCTCCCGCTTCGTAGATTTCACCTGAGTCACCTAATGAGAATTCATAATGCATAATTTCTTTGCTAGAATTTTCACTGGTTAATCTTCTTTTAGCGATAAGTGGTGCAATCAAAGGGTTTTTACGGTTATACTTTGATTTTTCTTTTTTAGGAGCAGAACCCGCTGCAACCTCTGCACCACCTTCAGAGCCTTTATCTTTAATCGCTGTAAGAGCTTCTTCTGTCCATTCTGCCGCTGGCTCATCATAATCAACATCGCAATCAACACGATCCGCGATTCTTGTTGCCCCTAGTTCTGCTAGACGCTCATCCCACTGAATAGCACATTCACAGAAATCATCATAACCCGTATCACCCAAGCCTAGCACGGAGAAGAATGTGTTTTCAAAGCTTGGCGCATCGTCACCACTAATCTCATCCCACAGTGCAGCTGCGTTGTCTGGCATTTCACCTTCACCATAGGTACTGGTTACTACTAATAGTCTTTCAACATTCGCTAAATCCGACAGGTTCACATCATCCATATCCATCACAACAGGTGCAAGTCCTTGTGCTTTTGCAGCATCTGCCGCGTCATAAGCAACACCTTCAGCATTACCCGTTTGTGTACCATAGATGATCGTAATAGGTTTGCTTGCAACAGCTACTGGCGCTTGCGCTGCACCAACTGGCATGGTTACCTGTAAACGTGAATGTAATCCTGCAATAAATCCACCTAACCACTGTTTTTGATCATCAGAAAAAGGGATATCTGCCGGTAGTATTGGTGCTTCAAATCCTTTGTTTAAGTCGGTCATTCTCTTATCCTTTTTTTGCGTTTACTGCAATGAATTCATTTAACACATCAATATAATATTTTGCTAATCTTATTGTCAAGCTTTCTTGAGCTTCCAGCGCAGCTACGTTAATTTTTGAACGAGACATAATCCAAACTGTTGTTCCATAAGCTTGTGTGTCTGAAACTTCACGCAACTGTAATGAGGTTTTATAGTCCGTAATCCGTTTATCAGCTAATAGGTTAGCTAATTCTTCATCCGAATATTCATTAATCACTTCTTTAGCATCTTTGACAAGATTATCGTGCAGCTTACGATCCAACGTTACAATTAAGTTTTTCGCGTAATCATCTACCTGTAAATCAGTTGCATTTTGCGCTTGCACCATCGCTTTATTTAAAATAGCGGTATTATTAACATACTCACAAATTAATTCTGAATCACAATCGCCATAACTTGGCAATTCGCCATTGAATAATGGTTGACTTGCATCATAAGCTTGCTTTAATTTTTTCAAGCTTATTTCTGCTGTGAAAATACTCAACTCTTCAACCATTTGTTTACGGGTTCTAAGCGCTAAGATTTTTTCCGCTGTATGGAAGTTATACAGTGCTTTTGGCATCACAAGATAGAAGTTTTTAACTTCTTCATCCCAGTTTGCAAGAATCTTTTTCGTTCTAGGTGAGCCAGTACGAACAGAATGTTCTTCAAGGTGCATGAATAAAGCATCTCTTTGCCCTTGTAAAAACTCATCTTCACCAGTGATTGAAGTTGCAGTCACAGAATCTTGAGAACAAAGCTCTGTAATATTGCCTTGCGGATCATACTGGTAAGCGGTACCACCACTCATTCCGTTACCAAAACCTTTACCATAACCACCAATATTGACAATACTTCCGTTCGTCATATATTCTGCGGCGAAATCACCAACACCTTCAACCACGGCAACCGCACCTGAATTACGTACACCAAAACGATCACCAGCTTGACCAGCAATGTAAAGCTTACCACCAGAGGCACCAAACAAAGCAAAGTTACCAATTAAGGAGTTACCACGCTCTGAAGGACAACCACCACCTGGGCTACAAACTACAATAACACCACCAGACTGTGCTTTACCAACACCATCATTACAGGTTCCTGAATGGACTAGGGTAATCCCAGTGTTATTAAATGCTCCAAAACTTTGCCCTGCTGCATGGGTTGTATTAACCGTTACTGTCCCTTTTGCAAGGGCTTTTCTGCCTTTTGTCAAGGCAGTAACCGCTGGGTGCTTGTTCGATTCTTCAGCTGTCAATTCATAGTTCAAGAAACGTTCAACATCAACCGAAAATTGTCCACCTGTGGTCTTATTTCGGTTACCTAATTCACCTGCATTAATTGCAATATGACGATGTTTTTCATCCAGCTTCCAGAATTGTTCTTTAAATTCTTTAATTAGGTAATCATCTACTTCAAAATTGGCTTCTAAGTAAACAGGTTCTTCAACACTGACTTCATCCACACATCGTAACATTTCAGTCATATCTAAACGACCTGAAATACTGCCATGATTAATCAGGTGCAATAAATCACTGCGTCCACGAATTTCACGTAAACTCTGATACCCTATTGACGCCAATATCTCCCTTACTTCATGTGCAAGGTTGATGTAATATTGTGCTAAAGCTCTTGGATCACCATCATAAACTTCTGGGTTAGTCGTCAAACCTGCTGGACACTTAACATGACAGTTTTTCGCCATAACACAGCGCAACATCATCAATGCAGTGGTTCCAAACTCAAATGAATCCCCACCTAACATCGCTGATTTAACGATATCAAGCCCTGTTTGGTGTGCATTTGAACAACGTAATAATACTTTTTCTCTCAGTCCATTTTCAGCTAGCGCTTGATGAACTTCAGCAATACCGATTTCAGCGACGCGACCAGTATGTTTTAAACTCGTAACCTGTGCAGCACCCGTACCACCCGTACTACCAGCTACGTTAATAATATCTGCACCCGCTTTTGCCACACCAACTGCAATCGTACCAATACCTTCAGACGACACTAATTTAACGATAACGCGCACTCTAGCTGCTTTCGCATCATGAATTAACTGACCTAAATCTTCGATTGAGTAGGTGTCATGATGTGGTGGTGGTGAAACCAGTTCCACACCAGGTGTTCCACCACGTGCCGCAGCAATTTCAACCGTTACTTTAGGGGAAGGTAGCTGTCCACCTTCCCCTGGTTTTGCGCCCTGCGCTAATTTAATCTCAATTTCTTCAAGATTTGGATCAGCTAAATAACCTGCCCAAATTCCAAAACGTCCTGATGCGAACTGTTTGATTCTGCTTGATTTAATGGTATTGTAGCGTTTTGAGTTTTCGCCACCCTCACCTGAATTACTGAAAGCACCAACCATATTGGTTCCCCAAGCAGCGGCTTCGTGTGCTTGTGCAACTAGGGCACCATGACTCATTGCCCCTGAAGCAAAGGTTGCCGTAATTTCATGTGCTGGTTGGATTTTATCAAGTTCTAATGGCTTTGGCGTTTCTATCACTTTTGCCAAGAAGTTTTGAGTTGAACCGGTTGTTCTCACCAATACACTGTGATCCGTAAACTCAACACTTACATCTGCAAATTTTTCAGCCAGAGCTTCACCAAAAGCTAAATTACGAATGGTCGTTGAATCATTCAACGATAGTTCAAATAAATCGTTTTCTAAGGTTTTAATACTGATACCTTGTATTGCAAAACGGTTATTACCTGCTAGGTGAAAAGAGTCTAATGCCTGCTTAAAATCACTTGCCGTTTTACAAGCAACAAGACTAACGGGCATAGCCAGAACATCTCTGATAGCCGAAGGCCTTTCACCTCTTTCTTGATATAGATTTTCACAGAAGGCTCTATAGGCGTCCGTAACTTGATGATTATCAATTTGCTCAGGTGTGCGTTTTTCGTAACTCTGATTACGATAACTATCATCGGTTGGTAAGACAGTTAATTTTTCATCTTCAGCTTCTTCATCAAAGCCATCATCAGAAATTATATCGTCTTCAAAGGCAATTTTTTCATCTGTCATACCACCAAAATAGCGAACAGCTAGGTTACCAAAGTTATGCCCTGCACCTTCTGAACGTTCTTTAAACAGCCCTAAAAGTGGAATTTCTTTTTCTTCTGAAATCGTTAGCATTGCCTTATGCCAATCTGCTGCACTTTTAGCAATTTCAGCAAAACCTGCACCACCTACTGGGGAATGAATATTTGGGAATATTGGCTTTAATTTCGGATCTAATGAATCAATAAAGTTTGCTTCAAAGAACTCACCACCGATATAACTCTCTACAGTACATAGCCCAAATTTACCCATGGTTTTCATGAGCGCTTTTTCAACCGCTTTTTGGAAGGCGTTTAATGAATCCGCAACTTTATCATAGCTATCACAGAACTCTAAAGCACGGTTAAAGACAGTCAACGGGCAAATTGCAGAAGTTCCAAAACCAAGAATAACCGCAACATCATGGGTACTACATGCCTGCCCTGTTAAGTAAACAATACTTGAATTAAATCTAAGTCCTGCTTTAATCAAACGTTGGTTGATAGCGGAACTCGTTAATACAGCAGGTAAAGCCGCGGCATCTTTTGCAAGGTTTTTATCACTAATAATAATGATGTCAGTTTGTTTTTTTGCTAATTCTTCTACTTGATCACACACTTTCTCAAGTGCTTCAAGCAGGTTTCTTTGATTCTTTTCTTCACTTTCAAAATCAGGAACAAATAAAGTTTCAACAGTACCTACATTTAACTTGCCTTGTTGACCTGCTTTTTCAATCTGCATTAATTCTTGCGGCTGTAAAATAGGCGACCTAAGGGCAACTTGCGGACGACCACTATCACTAAAGTAAGGTTTTCCACCCAAGGAAACACGCAGTGTCATTCCATCCGCTTCACGAATCGAATCTAAGGGCGGATTTGTTACCTGTGCAAAACGTTGACTGAAGTAACGAGACATCCCACCTTCGTCATCTGTTAGTGCATTCGGTGCAAGACCGTACCCCATCGCAAAAATCTTTTCTGCACCCGTTTGTAACATTGGATCAAGTAAAAACTTAAAACTCTCTTGGTTCATGCTGTAACCAACATGGCGAGCAGACACTTTAAATTCTGAATCATTTTCAAAATTTTCAAGCTTTTCAGCAGGTAAGTCATTCAGCGTAATACGAGCTTCATTAACTAGTTTACTGTAATCTTTTTCAGCAGCCATTCTCGTTAGAATTTCATCTGTATCAAGTAGCTCTTGTGTTTTGTGATTGAACATCACCATTCCACCGGCTTCGATACGACCACGACGAATAACTTCTGCTGGATCAAAATTAAACTGCCCAGACTCACTGGCAACCGTTAAATAGTCATTGGTTTCTTCTAAACGCAGTGGGCGCAAACCTAATCGATCAAGTCTTGCTCCAATTTTATTGCCATCATAAAAAATAATTGCGGCTGGACCATCATTCTTTTCTTCATACAGACTGAAGTACTCCAACATATCACGCACTTCTTGCGTGTAATGTGGATCATTTTCCCAAGCAGGTGGCATCATTGCCAGAATTGCCATATCAATTTCTAGGTTATCTTCACGAACACGACGATCTAATGTTTGGTCTAAACGTGCAGAATCTGACTGACCCGGTGGAAAAGTAACAACCTTGTTACTCTGGCGTGCAATCGCATCTTCACTCAATCTGTTCTTGCGGTCAGTGTTTAACTCTCCATTGTGTGCCATACGACGAAACGGCTGAGCAAACATTGAATTTGGCGCAGTATTGGTTGAAAAACGTGTATGGAAAAACAGTGAGCTAATATGATGCTCTGGGTGAGATAAATCTTTAAAGTAGGGAATTACCTCCCATGAATTTAAGCGTGATTTATATACCTGAGTACGGGTACTCATTGATAGAGGGTACAGCCCAGTATATTCATCTTCATTGAAGGCGTGAAACTCAATCTCAATCAGAGCTTCATTAACCAATTTTTCAAATGATTCCCAGTCGTGTACATTTTCTGGACGTAAGAAAACAACCTGACTAATTGTCGGCTGTACTTTATTACTCGCTTCATTCAAAGCGGCTGTATTAACAGGCACATCTCGCCACTGATGAATAACAATATCTCTAGTCTGAAGATACTTTTCAACAAGATCTTTACAATCTTGTTCTGAGTGGTCGTGGTGTGGAAAGAAAAAGTTCGCAACCCCAAACTCACCAGCATGTAAATTGTTTAAACCAGTAATGTAGCGATAAAAATTAACAGATAAATCAAAGTTTACACCTGCACCGTCACCAATCCCTTCTGAACTCATTCCACCACGGTGAGGAATTTCGCATAAAGCACGATGTGAAAGCAACAGGGTTTCATGACTCTGTTCACCTGATTTACGGGTAATAAACCCGACACCACAGCTAGAATGCTCTTTCGATTTGTCATACAATTTTCTAGCCATATAAAAAACCCTCAAATGCTTGTTCTTTCTGTTATATTCTTGTTACAATAAATTTACTAAGTTCGTGTTTCTTCTGTCTTTTTAAAATAACAAAGATCTATAAAACACAAAACCACTCTCAAAAGAGCAGGGCATTATACTTTTTTACCACTCTTTTTGCAATACAGCCTCGCGCTTCCCGACTACAAAAAATCATGTAAACTTGATTTAAATTAAATTAGAATGTAGCCAAAATAGCTTCTACAAGCCTTAACAAAATCAACAGGAAATTAAAATGAACTTTATCAATGAAACAATGGAAAAGCTGCAAGCAGGCGATATTCAAACAGGCTTACTCGTATTAGTTGCCTTGCTCATTCTTTTCTTTTTATTGAAGGGATTGCTAAGCACAGCTAAAGCTATTATTATCGTAATCGCAGCGATTGTCATTCTTACACTACTACTGCCTGAAGCGGGAATTATCGAAAAAACCAAAGAACTGGGAACCGATGCATTTGACTATGCTAAAGAAAAAGTCAATGAAGAAGTATTAAAGTCAACCAAAGAGGTTATCAAGGACAAATTAAACTAAAAAATCACCAGGGGGGCAGGTTAAGTGAAAAGTGAAAAGTGAAAAGTGAAAA
>CAYUHO010000060.1:0-7635 GCA_964444445.1 uncultured Piscirickettsiaceae bacterium
GTTTTTTTGGCTGAAAGATGCGGAATTATAGCCATTTTAATCCGTGAATAACCTCGTGCAAAGGTCTCTCATAGTTATAAATTAACATGAGTACTGTAGTGGCTACCTATTGAATAGCAATATTCACACCTATGTTCACGTTTTTATCAAGTTCATGATTGGATCGTTTATCAAAATCAACCGTCAAACTTCTAAACCCAATATAACCGACAATACTTGGTAAAATTCTAAGCTCAACTTTTGCATCAAAACTCAATGCACTTTTTACATCAGCAAAAGCAACAATAGGGGGCGTATATAAAGCATCAACAGCTAAAGAGACTGGCATTTCAGCAGGTAGCCAATAACGTGCTGTTACCCCCATCATAAGACCCTGCCCTGTTTGACCATCTTTATCTTGATCAACATAATACAATTTACCTTTAACCCCTAACTCTAAATTTTTGTCTCCCATCCCTTTTCGGCTCATCGTTCCAAACAGGGAAAAAAATCGATCTTCTGGCTCATTAAAGAAAAACTCTGCTCCAATATTTGTTATTTCTTCTGGTCTTTCCCTTAAAGAATATACACCAAAATTACCAGTTTCATTCGACAACGACATATCAATACCAATATGACCTTCTTCAGAACTTGCAGTAGTACTCAAGGTCAAGAAAACCATTAACAAAAGAAAATTCTTAATGTGATTTATTACGCTATATTTCATTATTTTTCCTTAAATTTATTACTCAAAAACAGTAGGCAATGGCATCGTTTTATTTGCTTTATTCATATAACGAATAATTGAATCTGCAATAACCGTAACCATATCATCAGAAAATCCAGAAAGTGCTTGTTTTAAAGCCAACGACTTATCGGTATCCTGTCCAACATATTCTCCACCAATCGTTGCAAAAGTACGACCATTCGAATCAATCATTTCACTATCTGCTACCAGAGTTACTTTTGTTAAATTCTTACTTTGTTCAGTATCATCTTCAATAAAATACTTAACAATTAAATCTGACTTATAAGCACTCATATTTAATCCAGAAACAATCATTTGTTTGGATAATTTTCTTTCAAAAATTTCTGACTCATCATTTGTTGCACTTAAACTGGCCACTAAACCAGCAAAGCTATTAGATAACTCTACTTCCAGTAATTCCGCTAAACGATCATTAGGAAGCTCCTTAACGGATTTATTAGCATTTAATTGCTGTAGATAAACGCTTAATTGATTCTTTAACTCAATTGTCGGAATAGATGGCAAAATAGATAAAACTTTACGTAAGTCAGAACCTTTATCACTTACATGCACATAATGACGTAAATGTTTATCAAGTTCTAATCTAGATGATTCTATACGAGTAGCCACATCTGTTTTTTTCAACTGCGACCAAACGCTCAATTCACCCGTTGTTGGGTTTTCAAATTTAGCAACCACCGCTACGCCCTGCATCTTTATGTTTGGTAGCTGTGCAATAATCGTTCTACGAATCTTTTTTTCTAACCCAAAATAATATTTTTCTTTTTCTTGTAAATACGCTTCGTAACCAACCTGTAAATCTTTTTTCAACTGAGAATAGACTTGTGAAGCTCCCTTCTCTTTAGCTAATTGGTAACCAGTACCTTTGCTAACGGTAATAACAGCATCATAACTATCACTATTATTTGGTGTATTCTTAACCCAACTAGGCACCAGAATCTGGTCTGTCTTTGCAACTTCTTTTACGCCTTCACCTCCACAAGAGGATAAAATCATAGACATAACAAGCAGGACGAATAGATACAGTTTCATAGTTGATTCCTTTAATTTTTTCAAAGCTTAAATCGTATTATAAAAGACATACAAACAAAAATTTACTTATCTGAATTATACAGATGTTATGACTGAATATTCCATAAGTTATTTACCACTACGCCATTTTCGAACTCTAAAGCGTTCTGGATGCGTAGCATACTGTAAACAATTAGCCAATATTTGTTGATTGTCTTCAATTTGATTAGCAATTATTTCTGCTGCCAAAAATACCGACATTAGCCCTCTTGCCCCGTGTCCGTTTGAAACATACAGTCCTGACTGGTATACCTGTTCAGGGTAGCGAAAAACAGCATGTGTGTGTGATTGTGAATAATAATGCTGAGTGGCATAATCTTGATTGACCACTGCACCAATTATCGGTAAGTGGTCTGCTGAAGTAGGTCTAAAACCAACTTTTGCTGGCAAGCCATTAATGACTTTATCTTTTATTGCAAGCCAATCAGGGATTGCTTTATCAGCCATACTAACATTCATTAGATTTGATTTTGCTGATTTGATTGGGCTTAAATCAGGTGCTTCAAAAGTTGCCCCAGTGACACTTTGTAATTTGCCATTTAATTGAATATTACTAATTGAATAACCCTGATGCGTCACTGTCGTTTTTAATGAAGCCGTTTCATTTTCCAAACTTAGATGAGTTACCTGTCCTTTCACAGGACGGATTTCTAACCCCATTTTTTGATTAAGGTGATAATCTAAACCTGCTGTGGCAACTACCAAAATAGGTGAAATATATTTTTTTTCAGTTGTTATTATTTCCCAATCTGTTTGCCGTTTTTCAAAATCAACTACCTTTTGATTCGTTAAAAGCGTGATATTTGGATGAGTAAAACACTTTTCAATCACTGATTTAGGATTCACCCAACCTGCAAGTGGAAAATATAAACCTGCATAACCCGTTTTTACCCCTATTATTTTACTGGCTTGCTCTGCATTATTCCAACTTGCAAAATCGACAGGCAAATTAACCCTTTGAATACTCTCTTGTAAGCGAGTTTGCATTTTAGTGTCCATTGCTAACTGGATTAAACCATTTAAATCTCCCACTATTTCTTGTTGCTCAATCCAAGGTTGCAACCAACGCAAGGTTGTTTCATAACCTTGTAAATAGAACTGACTACGTAAGTTCCAATCTGCGGTTACCAGTGGATGAATTGCCCCTGCTAAGTTGCCTGATGCTTGAGTAGCATCTTGTTCCTGTTCTTCAAGCACCGTCACAGACCAGCCTTGTTCTGCCATTTGATAGGCAATAGCAGCCCCTGCTAAACCCGCACCAATAATATAAATTTCTTTTTTTCCTGAAGTAACTTTTGTTGGTTTACTAAACCAAGGTTTGCTAGTTGAAAATTCTCTGGGACGAACGAAATCTCCAAAACACATTTCCCTTTTTTTGCTAAATCCTGCCTGCTTTTTCACTACAAAACCGACCTCTTCTAACCCTCTTCGAACATTTCCAGCTGAGGTAAAGGTTGAAAAGCTTGTCTGATGATGACTGAGACGTGCCATTTGTGAAAAAACTTCCGGTTGCCACATGCTTTTATTTTGACTTGGGGTAAAGCCATCCAAAAACCACGTATCAACTTTTACATCAAATTCAGGCAGACCTGTTAAAACATCACCAAACCAAAGGGTCAGGCGAATCCTGCCTTCAAATAAATAAACATCATGCCAGCCTGGTAATAAAAAGGGGTAGTTTTCTGTCAAAGTGACAATTAATTCTTGAAGCTGCATGTTATCAGTATGATACTTGAGTAATTCAACTTTACTTAAAGGGTATTTTTCAAAAGAAATGTAATGAAGGCAATGTTCAGACGAGGTATTTTTTAACCAAAGCTTACAAGAAAGCAAGAAATTTGTTCCTGTACCAAAACCCAGTTCAGCAATACAAAAACTTACCCCCCCCCTGGTGATTTTTTGCTGAGAAATAGCTTGAAAGCGTTCTTCTAATCGGTTGGCTTGTATATAGACATATTCTGATTCAATCATTCCCTCATCGACACCAAAATAATAATCTTCAAAACGCTCTGAGTAAAGTGTTTTATCTGCTTGCCAAATTAATTTTGGGCTTTCAATACGATTTTTAATCCTATCATCAATATTACGCATCAGACTTTTCTAAATTTGCAAAACCCGCAACCAACCATTTTAGCCCTGCGTGTTTAAAGTTGATTTGAAGGCGAGCACTCTCGCCTTCACCTTCGATTGCGATAACTGTTCCCTCTCCAAATTTTTGGTGAAACACTCGGCTACCGATATCGTAACCAGATTCATTTACTGGTAATTTTGAGACAAAACCTCCATAGTTTTGATTACTGTTATGACTATTGCTGACCCGAATAATATTTAAACATTCCTTAGGTAGTTCCTTTAAAAATCTTGAGGCCTGAGGATAAAATTCTTTACCATGCATTCTTCGACGATTTGCATGGCTCATAATTAACTTACTTCGAGCACGAGTTACACCCACATAAGCCAAACGCCTTTCTTCTTCTACTCGGCTTGCATCTTCTTGTGATTGTTGCGATGGAAATAACCCTTCTTCAAGTCCAATCATAAAGACCAAAGGAAACTCTAGTCCTTTTGCCGCATGTAAGGTCATTAACTGCACAGATTTTTCCCACTGATCTGCCTGCTGTTCGCCCGCTTCTAAAGCTGCTTGTGCGAGAAATTCAGCAAGGGGATTTTGAAAAATTGTATCATCCATGAAATCAATACCTGACTCAACTGACTTCATTTCTTCTGCCGACTCTTCAACCAATTCTGTCGCTTTAAAACTACTGGCAGCATTAATTAATTCATCAATATTTTCAAGCCTGCCTAAGCCTTGCTCTGTTTTGTCCTTTTCAAAATGCTGTTGTAACCCTGAACGAGTAATCACTTTCATGACCTGATCTTGCAAATTTAAATTAGCAACCAATTCATCAAGATTTTCAATCAACTCAATAAACCCTAGTACCGATGTTTTTGCGCGTGCAGTTAAACCCTGCTCAACCATTTTCTTGGCGGCCAGCCAGAGCGGAATCTTTTCATTCTTGGCTTGCAGTCGAATCATATCGGCAGTTTTGTTGCCAATACCACGAGGTGGATGGTTGTAAATTCGCTCAAAGGCAGCATCATCCTCACGATTTTGTAATAAACGTAAATACGCCAGTACATCTTTTATTTCAGCACGATCATAAAAACGTAAACCACCATAGACACGATAAGGAATTTTAGCTTGTAATAATGCATGTTCAATAACACGAGATAAAGCATTAGAGCGGTATAAAATAGCAATATCAGCACGGTTACCGCCTTGTGTTTGCCAGCTCTCAATTTGATTACAAATATAACGTGCTTCATCCAACTCATTAAAGGCTTCATACACATCAATGAGCTCGCCGTCCTCACCTGCGCTCCATAAATTTTTACCCATTCTGTCTTCATTATGAGCAATTAATTCATTAGCTGCTTTCAAAATCGTACCAGTCGAACGATAATTCTGTTCCAATCGTACGACTTTTACCCCACTAAAATCACGGTCAAATTGACGAATATTTTCAATTTTTGCACCACGCCAACCATAAATAGATTGGTCATCATCTCCAACAATAAATAACTTACCTGTTGCACCTGCTAATACACGCAACCAAGCATATTGCAAACTATTGGTATCCTGAAATTCATCGACTAAAATATGACGATAGCGAGCTTGATAATGCGCTAATACTTGCGGATTTTTTAACCATAACTCATGAGCACGTAGCAGTAATTCTGCAAAATCAACTAAACCTGAACGCTGACATTGCTCTTCATAGGCTTGATAAATTTGTACCATTTTTATCACAAAGGGGTTATGACCGGGGTCAATATGATGTGGACGTCTTCCTTCTTCTTTTTCGCCATTTATAAAGGCAATCACTTGTTTATGTGGCCACTGTGACTCTTCCAGCTCCATTGCTTTTAACAAGCGTTTTACCACTCTTTTTTGGTCATCCGAATCTAGGATTTGAAAACTTTGTGGTAGCCCGACTTCTTGATAATGAGTACGCAGCAAACGATAGGCAATACCATGAAACGTACCCATCGTAATGCCGTTCGCACTATGTCCGATTAAATTATCAATCCGTCCACGCATTTCACTGGAAGCTTTATTGGTAAAAGTGACCGCTAGAATATTAAACGCAGAAAAATTCATCACTTGCGTTAACCAAGCAATACGATGAATTAAAACCTTTGTTTTACCGCTACCAGCACCTGCCAGAATCAACGCATGACTGTCATCTACCGTCACAGCTTCACGTTGGGCATCATTTAAATCATCTAAAATGTACGAAATATCCATAAAATTCACCAGGGGGGGGTACTTTTGAGCATGAATTATATACAATATCCCCCACTATAATTAGAACAACTGGAATATTCATGTCAGAAAAAAACATTAATACCAACAAACTGTCGAGTGGACGTTTTACCGAGGCAACCGATGCATTTGTTGAAGAGTTTACCGCTTCCATTATGTTTGATAAACGCATGTATAAACAAGATATTCAGGGTTCAATTGCCCATGCAAACATGTTAGTTCAAGCTGGAATTTTAAATAAAACAGAATTGAACGATATTCTTGATGGTTTAGCTCAAGTTGAAAAAGAGATAGATGCAGGTAATTTCAACTGGTCAATTCAGCAAGAAGATATTCACATGAATATTGAAGCCAGACTAACGGATTTAATCGGAATCACTGGCAAAAAACTCCACACTGGGCGCTCACGAAATGATCAGGTAGCAACCGATATTCGCTTATATTTACGTGATGAAATTGATGATATTCTACCAGCAATGAAACAATTACAAGCCGGTATTATAAGTTTAGCTGAGAAAGAATATGACACCATTATGCCTGGTTTTACACACTTACAAACAGCGCAACCAGTAACCTTTGGCCACCACATGATGGCTTGGTATGAAATGATTACACGTGATATTGAACGTTTGGTAGACTGCCGAAAACGAGTCAATGTAATGCCACTTGGTTCGGCAGCCCTTGCAGGTACAACCTATCCAATTAATCGTCAAATTACAGCTGATTTATTAAATTTTGAACGCATCAGTGAAAACTCGCTAGATGGTGTTTCAGACCGAGATTTTGCAATTGAGTTCAATGCATTCGCCTCTATTTTTATGATGCACCTATCACGTTTTTCGGAAGAATTAGTTTTATGGTCATCCGCTCAATTTAAATTTATTGATTTACCTGATCGTTTTTGTACGGGTTCATCCATCATGCCTCAAAAAAAGAATCCAGATGTGCCTGAATTAGTAAGAGGAAAAACGGGACGTGTTTATGGGCACCTTATGAGTTTATTAACCCTAATGAAGTCACAGCCACTGGCTTACAACAAGGATAATCAAGAAGATAAAGAACCCTTGTTTGATACTGTTGACACAGTTAAGGGAAGCTTAAGAGCATTTGCCGACATGATTCCTGCCATTATCGTCAACAAAGCAAACACCTATGCCGCGGCAAAAAGTGGTTTTTCAACTGCGACTGATTTGGCTGACTACCTAGTAAATAAAGGCTTAGCATTTAGAGATGCACATGAAGTCGTTGGACTTGCTGTTGCTCACGGCGTTAAAACCGAACAAGACCTGTCAGAAATGTCTTTAGAAACACTACAAACCTTTAGTCAAGACATTAGCAATGATGTATATGATGTTTTAACCTTGGAAGGCTCTGTGGCAGCCAGAAACCATTTAGGTGGCACAGCTCCCAATCAAGTAAAACAAGCAATCGCACGAGCTAAAAAGGACTAAAAAGGATTCAAAAGAGTGCATTTTAGCTTCCTTAAGGA
>CAYUHO010000061.1:0-7267 GCA_964444445.1 uncultured Piscirickettsiaceae bacterium
TTTATTATGGGTATAGGTATTTTTTTCACTCAACAAAGCGGAGAAGAGCCATTTTTTTCTCGTGAAGCATCATAAATTCCGGTTATTTGTGATAGGCTTGGGCTACTATTGGTGGTTGGATTATTGTCATTGTTCTTTTCTTCATTAGGATCAGAGATAGCTCCACAACCAACAACAAATAAAGACAACGTAAGCATGAGTATTTTTTTCATTTGAAAACCTTTTCTGTAAAGAAGACTCAACGTATATAATTTGAATATATATTCATTCTATCACGCCTATATCTAAACATGTTATTAAAGTGTTTTCATCACTTCTTTAGCGGCTTGAATTGTCGTTTCAATATCTTCATCCGTGTGAGCCAGTGACATAAATCCAGCTTCAAAGGCGGATGGTGCTAAGTAAACGCCTTCATCTAACATGCCGTGGTAGAACTTTTTGAATTGCTCCATGTTACTTTGGCTAACTTGTGCGAAGCGACTAATATTTTTTTCTTTGCTGAAAAAGAAACCAAACATAGCACCCACTTGGTTGGTTGTGAAGTCTATGTTTGCTTCGTCTGCGGCTTGTTGAAGTCCTGCTAGTAATTTTGTGGCTTTGGCTTCTAATTTGTCATAAAATCCATCTTCGCTGATAAGTTCGAGAGTTTTTAAACCTGCTACCATTGCGATAGGATTACCTGAAAGGGTTCCCGCTTGATAGACGCCGCCTAATGGCGCGATATGATTCATGATTTCTTTTTTACCACCGAAAGAACCAACAGGCATTCCGCCACCGATGACCTTACCGAAAGTAGTTAAATCAGGGCTAACGTTGTATCGCCCTTGTGCTCCTGTTAAACCTGCACGAAACCCACACATGACTTCGTCAAAAATCAAAACAGTTCCCGATTCGTCACAAACTTCTCTAAGTGTTTCTAAAAAACCTTCTTCAGGTGGAATGCAATTCATGTTGCCTGCAATAGGTTCGACGATGATACAAGCTATTTCACTTCCAACTTCTGCAAAAACTTGTCTAACTTCATCTGCATTGTTGTGGGTTAGGGTGATGGTTAATTCTGCCAGTGCTTTTGGAATACCGGGTGAGGAAGGAACGCCTAGAGTTAGTGCGCCAGAACCTGCTTTAACCAGCAATGAGTCTGAGTGACCGTGGTAGCAACCTTCAAATTTAACAATTTTATCTCGCCCTGTATAGCCACGTGCTAAACGAATAGCGGTCATGGTGGCTTCTGTTCCAGAGCTAACCATACGTACCATGTCAAGACTGGGTATTAATTCACAAATTTTATCCGCCATTTGGGTTTCAATTTCGGTTGGTGCTCCAAAGCTTAGTCCAAGTTCTGCTTGTTTTTGTACCGCAGTAATAACGTCTGGATGGGCGTGTCCTAAGATAGCGGGTCCCCATGAGGCGACGTAATCAATATATTGGTTACCTTCTACATCAATTAAATAAGCACCTTTTGCTTGTTTAAAAAACACAGGGTCGCCACCAACACCGTTAAAGGCTCGAACGGGTGAGTTTACGCCTCCTGGGATATGTTTTTGAGCGGCGGTAAAAAGGGTGCTGTTAGCTGTCATTGGGAAGGTCTCTGAGGATTAAGGGTTAAAGATCAGGTGTCATATTGTGCACTTTTTGTTCAACAATATTAAAGTCAACTTCGCCAATTTTTTGATAAACAATATTGCCATTGGGGGCAATTAAAAAACTGGTTGGAGTGAGCAAAACGCCACCAAATGCTTTGGCAATACTGCCCGTTTCATCTTT
Source organism: uncultured Piscirickettsiaceae bacterium (assembly GCA_964444445.1). Lineage (GTDB taxonomy): Bacteria > Pseudomonadota > Gammaproteobacteria > Thiomicrospirales > Thiomicrospiraceae > Hydrogenovibrio. Next base: position 1,765 of record CAYUHO010000061.1, read on the forward strand.
AATAAACGTGAAGGGGTAGTTGTTTTTAGCAATAAATTTAGTGACTTGTTCCGTCGGATCATAGTCCATCGCAATCGCAATGATTTCGAACTTATCAGCAAATTTATGTTTTATTTTGGCGAGTTCAGGCATTTCAGTAATGCAACCAGGGCAAGAGGTTGCCCAAAAATTAATTAACACTGGCTTAAGTGGTTTGTTTAGTTGGGTTTCGCCAATTTTAATATTGGGTGCTTTACCTAAACCATCTGAAAAAACGGTAAAGTAAATCAGTGTGCCAAGCAGTCCAACGACTAAGATGCCAAAAAACTGGCTACCAATGCTTTTTTTTTGTTTCATGTGGAACTTTGAATCTCTAGTTAATTATTTATTTAGACTCAATGACTTCAACGCCATTTTGACTTCCGCATAAGAAAATGTCAGCATTACGTGCAGCAAATAAACCATTGGTGACCACACCGACAATACCGTTAAGTTCATTTTCCAGTGCAACAGGGTCGGTAATTTCTAGACCGTGAACATCTAAGATGATGTTGCCATTATCGGTTACAAATTGATCACGGTAAACTGGCTCACCGCCAAAGCGTTTAACGATTTCTCTTGCAACATAGCTACGAGCCATTGGAATAACTTCAATCGGTAAAGGGAATTTTCCAAGTACGTTTACTTTTTTACTGTCATCTGCAATACAAACAAATTTTTTGGCAACCGCAAGTACAATTTTCTCACGTGTTAGAGCACCGCCACCGCCTTTGACAAGATTTAGACCCGGATCAGCTTCATCGGCACCGTCAATGTATACTGACATTTCAGCTACTTCATTAAGTTCAAAAACGGGAATACCATGTCCTTTTAAGCGCTCTGCAGTTGCTTCAGAACTGGCAACGGTTCCTTCAATTTTCCCTTTTATTTTGGCAAGTTCATCAATAAAAAAGTTAGCCGTTGATCCTGTTCCTACACCGATAATAGTATCTGCTTCTACATATTTGATTGCTTCTTTTGCAACCTGTTGCTTTAGTTCATCTTGTGTCATATTTGAATTTCCTTTAAAATTTGGCAAGTATTTTAGCATAGCTTACTGCTAATTAGTATTAGGGCTTTAGTGGACTGGTCTACCGCCAGGTGCAATAAACTTAACGGGTGGACCTTGTACCTTTGGCATTTCAACAGAGAGCGAAGGCGGGACAGCCCCTTCTTTACGCTCGTGCTTTTCAACTACCATTCCCATTTGAGTTACGAAATAATTGGTTGGGTAAACATGGACGGTTTTAAATACCATTACACGAAGTTGGCGGCTTTTTTCTTGGAGTGGTTTACCTAAAATCATGTACATTCCACACATGGTATTACTGGTTTCCACTAGACCTGTTTTTAAGTTGTTAACATCTTTTTCACTCAGTTGATTACGTGCCAAGAGTTCTTTTACAGTTTCCTCTTGTTCTTTTTTAGTTGCGAGTGTTGAATAATTAACGCATAAATCAAGGGTTTTCGTTTTTTTTAGTGTTTTTTTTTTCGTCGGAATTCAGCATATGCATCGCAGAGGAATTCGGTTTTTTAACTGATTTAATTGGAGCTTCTATTTTTAATGAGGAGCCATCTTTGAAAATAAGCTCAAGGGGAACTCTGGTTTTTTTTGTTAAGTCTTGGGTCAGTTCTATTAGCATGATATGTAACCCACTAGGTTTAAGTTGAACACTGCCGTTTGCAGGAATCGTAATTTGTTCAACTTGACGCATCTTCATTACGCCATTACTCATATTGTGGGTATGTAATTCGACGGTATTAGCAACCTTGCTCTTTGCTGCGACGAGAAAAACGTCTTCATCACTTGTGTTTTTTAATGTCATAAAAGCGGCTGTTGCAACTGCAACATTAGGAACTTCCCTAACAATTGGCTTTTCAATTAATATTTTTTTATGATCTTGATTGGCAAGAGCCGTGCTGAGATTGAAAGCAAAAAATAGACTTATCAATAGTGTTTTAAAAATCTTCATTGTAGATTACCTGTCTTTATTATTTGTTGTATTTTTGTTAAAAACTGTTGCCCATTTGTTCCATGGGGGATTTGTTCTACTAATTTTGTTTCTGGAGAAATAACATAGGTGTAAGCCGAATGGTCAACGGAGTAGTGTTTCCCTTCGTCTTTATTTATTTTATAGGCCGAACCTAGTGATTTGACGAGTTTATCGAGTTCTTTTTTGTCGCCTGTTAATCCTAGCATATTCATTTCAAAATAATGTGAGTATTCTGCCATGCGTTCAGGGGTGTCTCTGTCGGGGTCAACTGAAACGAAGATGATTTGCAATTTATCTTTTTCTTCCGTCGTTAATTTTTGATAGGCTTGTGATAGGCTACCTAAATTAGTTGGACAGACGTCTGGACAAAAGGTATATCCAACATAAAGCAAGATGTGTTTACCTTTAAAGTCTGTTGCAGAAATTTTTCCTTTATTTGACAGTAAGTTAAAGCTAACACCTTCGTAACCACTGGGTAGATTATTTTGTATAGAGTTGTTTGGTTTATTGTTTATGCCTAAACTAATAAAGCCAATTATAAGAATGGTTGCTAAACCAATTAGAAAAGTAGTAGGTTTTAATTTTGTTTTTTTCATCGTTCATCCATAAAAATTGATAGCTAATTTTAACTTAGCTGATTGTATTGTGATAATGAATATATTTAATTCCTCTATATAAACTTTCTTTTATAAGAATTTTTGTTTTGTTAAGTGTCTCCTTAAATAATTACCCCCCTTGGTGATTTTTTGTTTAAAAATCACCAAGGGGGGGTAAAGAACCTTTAAAAGTTAGCGGCTACTTTTAACCAAATATTTCTACCTGATTCCATGACTTTATAGGTTTCACCCAAGGCACCTCGATTCAGACCATTGTAATAGGCATGGTCTAACAGATTATCAACGCCTGCTTGTAATGTCCATGTTTTGCCTATTTCGTAATCACCGAAGATATCAAGCGTACTCCAAGCAGGGGCTTTGCCGTAAGAAGCGGTTGGAGTGTATTCATCGTCAATGTCGCCTTGTTCCATAGCGAAGTTAAAGCGTGTTCCTAGCTTCCAATTACTGGCTTTGTATTCGGCTTTTAGGTTTCCGTTTACAGGAGATATACCATCTAAATTACGATTGTCGCTGGTGTTTTTTCCTCGTGTGTAGCTGATAGCACTGCTTAGTTCGATTGAGTGCACAGGCATCCAAGCAACAGTTAAGTCTGAACCGTATAATTCGGAATCAACATTGGTATAGATGTGTGAGTTGTCATTGACGGTTGATTTTATACCATTGTCTTTTTGATTTTTAGCGATGTCACGTAAAATATAGTCATTCACCTTGTCATACCATGCAGATAGTTGCCAGTTGAAGTTACGGGTGGTTTGTCCCAATCCTAAATCTAGTTGATTGTGTTTTTCGGGTTTTAAGTTAGGATTTCCTGCCCAAACAGCGTTAGAACCACCTTTTGCCATGTAGCGTTCGGTTTCATCTGCGGTACGTTTAGTGTGGCTGACGCCTGCATACCAGTTGAGTCCAGCTTCCATTTTACCTTCCATGCGTACTAAACCATTCAGGTTTCCTTCAGTGGTTTTGTTGTCATTGTCGTAATCAGAATAAGTAGCTGAGTAAAGAGGAGATGCTTTTTTATTGCTGTCTGTCGCTACGTTAGCTTTTTTTGCTTCTGCCTTTACATCGTCATACCGTAATCCTACAATTAAGTTTTGCTTTCCAAACGGTGTGTTGGTTTCAGCAAAAACACTGTTTTGAGTGGTTTGTGCATCTGGCCACATTAGGAAAATAGATTGTCCATTTGCACCATTTTTGAGTTCGGAGTTCTTTTTGACGTTTTGGGTTTGAATACCATAATCAACCTTGGTCGTTCCAATGTGACTGGTCAGTTTTAATTTTGTTCCTAGTACCTCCGTTTCTGTGTCATTTTGGCGTTTCATTGTACTGCCCATCATGATGGGTGGGGTACGTAAACTAAAGTTGTCCATTTGATGGTCTACTGTTGTTTTGAACACATTTATTTTAATGTCTTCAACCGTTTCACTCAGTTGTTTGCCTTCATACTGTAAGCGTATGAAAGTACCGTCCGACTTGGGGGAATCCATTCTAGCACCAGGATAAACTGCATCGGAGGTGTTGCTTTGTTCGTAAGAGGCTTTTAGGTGATGGTTGTCCGATGGTGTCCACCCTAAATCAATACGACCTTGCGTGGTGTCATAGCTTGCGCCAACCGTATCGCCATTACCATCTTGGTAGTTATTCCCTTCTTTTTTAGAGCCTTCCACGATCAGGTAGCCTTGTTTGGTGACGGCTTTTATGTTAGCACTCATATCGTAGTTGAGTAGGTTGGATTTACCTGCTTCAATGCCTCCGCTTACGGTTTTTTCAGGGTTGTAAGTTGGTTGCTTGCGTTTAAACAATACCGTTCCACCACTTCCACCTGAACCGTGTTGAACCGATTGTACGCCTTGAACTACGGTAATTTCATCATAGCTTGACATCTCAGCGTAAGAGGTTGGTGGGTCCATTCGATTTGGACAACCTGCTTCAATTTTAGCACCGTCTAATAGGATGTTTAGTTGTGATTGTTGTTGACCACGAATAATAAGCTCTAAACCATGCCCACCCATACGGCTAGCTTCAACACCTGGTAGTTGGCGTAGTGTTGCACCCGTTTCAGTATTACCTGTTTTGTTAAGGTTTTCTGTAGAAAAAGTTTTTTGTTGTAATGATTCGGTTGAGTCTTCAACTTTAATGTTTGCTAGGTTTTCTATCTCAGCAAAAGCAATTGGACCATATAAGCAGGTTAATAAACATGCCATGGATTTTTTATATACGTGTGAACTCATGTTAAGAATTCCTTTCTTAAAAATTTATAAAATTATGTAGTTGTGGTTAAAATTTTTAAGAAAAAGGAGGGGCACGAATAAGCTGAAAGCTATTAGAATTTGTTTTTAGATAACTCGTTGTAAAGTAACTAAGAGTTTGTTCTGGAATAAATGTTGAGGGAATTTGAAAGGATTTTACTGCGGTTGTAGCAGAGGTCATTAGTTCTGAGAATTGAATCGGTGCCGATAAGGCATTGTGTTGCTGAACTACGCTATCACTAACATGACCTTGTTCATCAAGGCTAATAGACTTTAAACCATCTAACGTACACATAATAACCGTGCGACCGCTATCTGTCACAACGGCTTTAGTATGCGTTTGTAATGGCAACAGATTTTGGATAACAATCAATAACATTAGCAACCATGCTAGGTTATTGTTATATTTTGTATGTAAAATCTGTTTCATTATTTTATTAAAAATATTAAGTTTTATATTAGAAAAAATAATATACAGTATTTTTTAACCAATGTAGAATAAAATAAATTTATGAATTGCCTGCTAAAGGAGACACTTAACAACTGATTAAAATTCTGGCAACGCCAAGTTTTCAGCATCAAGGCATCATTTCGCAGTAATAGCTAGCTATTGCAAGAAATGATAACG
>CAYUHO010000062.1:0-7261 GCA_964444445.1 uncultured Piscirickettsiaceae bacterium
TTAACTTATGTTATCAATACTTGATTAAGCCGCATTCTTTGCGGCTTTTTTTTGCATTAAATTTTCTTTAAACTTCAATGTTTTTCTTGTTAGAAATCATTATTTTGTCTATTGCTTATTTGTAATCACTTTTACTGCCCTGTATAATGAAGCCCTGACTTATATATTCCGGATATTAAATGAAGCAACAATCTAGTTATACAAAAGAAGAATTATTAGCAAGTGGTCGTGGAGAATTGTTTGGAGAAGGTAATGCCCAATTACCTATGCCTCCAATGTTAATGTTTGATCGAATTACACATATGTCTGAAGAAGGTGGTGAGTTTGATAAAGGTGAGATTCGAGCGGAACTAGATGTTACAAATGATTTATGGTTCTTTGAATGTCACTTTAATGATGATCCAGTGATGCCTGGTTGTTTAGGGATTGATGCAATGTGGCAACTAATTGGGTTCTTTTTAGGCTGGACAGGAGGGCCAGGCAGAGGAAGGGCGTTAGGTGCTGGTGAGGTCAAATTTTATGGTCAGGTTTTACCAACAGCTAAAAAAGTTGAATATGTTATTAATATGAAGCGTGTAATAAAAAGAAAATTATATATGGGCATCGGAGATGCGCACCTTTATGTTGATGGTAAAGAGATCTATTCTGCTAAAGATCTTAAAGTAGGTTTATTTACAAATACGGAAGCATTTTAAATGAAGAGAGTTGTTATAACGGGGATAGGTATTGTTTCGAGTTTAGGAAACAATAAGGAGGAGGTTACTAATTCTTTAAAGGAGGGTAAGTCTGGTATTGTATCCGCACCTGAATATAAAGAGAATGGTATGCGTTCACAAATTCATGGTTCAGTTAAAAATCTTGACTTCAAAGAATTGATTAATCGTAAAAATTTGAGATTTATGGGTGATGCTGCTGCTTACAGTTATATCGCAATGGATCAAGCAGTCAAAGACTCTGGACTTACGGATGAACAGGTTTCTCACCCTAGAACCGGGCTTGTAGCAGGTTCTGGTGGAGGTTCTAACTCAAACTCTACTCAGGCGGTGGAAATCGCGAGGGAGAGAGGAGTAAAAAGAGTTGGGCCTTATATGGTCACAAGAACGATGGGTTCAACTGTTTCAGCTTGTCTTGCAACGCCCTTTAAAATTAAAGGACTAAACTATTCAATTAGTTCGGCATGCTCCACCTCTGCACATTGCGTTGGTACAGCGGTTGAGCAAATACAGCTTGGTAAACAAGATGTTGTTTTTGCAGGTGGTGGTGAAGAACTTCACTGGACAATGTCTGTGATGTTTGATGCGATGGGAGCATTATCCACTAAAAATAATGATAATCCTGATAAGGCTTCTCGAGCTTATGATGCTGATAGAGATGGTTTTGTCATTGCTGGCGGCGGTGGGATGGTTGTTGTCGAAGAATTAGAGCACGCTTTAGCTCGTGGCGCCAAAATTTATGGTGAAATTACTGGTTATGGGGCTAATTCTGATGGTTATGATATGGTTGCGCCTTCAGGAGAGGGTGCTGTACGTTGTATGCAAATGGCGCTTGAAAATATTGATGGTGATGTTGATTATATCAACCCTCATGGAACTTCGACGCCTGTTGGAGATACTAAAGAGGCGGCAGCTATTCGTGAAGTTTTTGGTAGTAATTTACCAAAAATCAGTTCTACAAAATCTTTATCAGGTCACTCATTAGGGGCGGCTGGAGTACATGAGTTAATCTATAGTTTATGTATGTTAGAAAATGATTTTATTGCGCCTTCTGTTAATATTGAAAACCTTGATTCAGAATGTGAAGGTATGCCAATTGTCACTAATTTAGTTGAAAATGCTGGTATGAATAGATTTATGAGTAACAGTTTTGGATTTGGTGGTACAAATGCTTCAATTGTTGTTGATAGATATAAAGCTTAAAAATTTACCGGCACGATTATTAAAAAGCTCTTAATTGAGCTTTTTTATGTCAACAATATGGCCATGGAGCATTGCATTGTTTTTGGTCTTTATTTTGATTTTTCTTCTTTTTTAATTGTTTATAACTTTTAAATTTACCGCAATTTTTCAATTGGTTTTTATAGATAGCGGCTCGCCTTTCTACTTTTTTAGCCACCTTAATTAACCATTTTTTCTTTAAATAAGTTTTTCTGTTATAGCCACCATGACCCTCGTGATAAGCTAAATATAGGTTGTATGCGTCATGACGACTGATTTTGTTTCTTATGTGTGATTGATAGTTATACCAACCGACAAAGTCTAAAGAATCTTCTATATCGGTTCGCCTTGCTGACCTATTTTTGGAGGCTCGCTGATAATCAAGCCATGCAGGGTCTTGGGCTTGTGGATAACCAAAGGCGGAAGATCTTCTTGGTAGCGGAATAAAACCGAGTGCATATTCCCGTTCTGGCTGAGCGTCATTAGTAAACCTTGATTCTTGATGGATGAAGGCCATTAAAACATATTCAGGTGTTCCCCAGTCAGAAGCTGATTCCTTTGCCGCATCTTCCCAGTCGTCATCATATTCATATATATGGCATATATTGTTATGTGTTTCTTTTGGAGGATTACTAGAGCAGCTTGTAATCAGGATTGTAAGGGGAATAAAAAATAGTTTTTTCATAATTACTTTATATAGTTGAATCTGTGACGATAAATAATCTTATTGTCGTTTTCAATGATTTGTATGGTCCATTTTCCTGACCAGTTACTAGCAAGCTTTATTTTTGATTGAATGCTAGAATTTGAAATGTTTTCTTCCTTGATAAGTTGATTTAAATAAATCCATTGTATTTTAATGTTTTTATATGCTGAAGTCAGTGTTGCATCAAATTGAAGTTGTTTGATATTCTTAGGAACAACAGTTTGTTGTTGGAAGGTTTGTTTATCACCATTGGAAAGTTTGGGTTCAAGTAACGTAATTTGAGATGTTTCAAAATCAGAGCTGATATTCTCTTTTTTTCTAAGTATTAATTCTTGTTTTGATAGTGTTAAATCAGCTCTTTCAATTTCCGTTAATAACGCGATTTCTTTAAGCGGTGTGGTGCCTTCTTTTTCAACTACCTGTGGTTTCGGCAGAGAGGATTCATATTCATGAATGATTGAAAATGCGGTAGCAATTCCTCCTAAAATCATTACGGCAAGCCATGTAAAACGTTTTTTCCATTGGCTATTAATAGAATCGTTAGGGCCAAGTTTCTCATCGGTTTTGGCTTGTTGCCAACCATCTTCAAAAAAAGCTAGTAAATCATGATGTTCTTTAATTGTTGCCGGTACCATGGAGATAGGTTTATCGTCAAGTGCTGAGCGATAGCCTTTTTGAAATGCATTGAGTTGACTAGAGTTTCCAGTTTTAGGGAGTTTCATTTGAGTCAAATAAAGCTTCAGAAAATTCTTGTGCATTGAAGGTTCGTAAGTCTTCAATTGCCTCACCGATACCAATAAAACGAACTGGAATTTTGGTCGTTTCAGCAAGCGCGTAGATGATTCCTCCTTTTGCGGTACCATCTAGTTTGGTTAATGTTAATCCAGTTAAGCCCATGGTTTCATTAAACTGTTGGACTTGATTGACTGCATTTTGTCCAGTACCAGCATCAATGACAAGCATGATTTCATGAGGCGCTTCGGCATCTATTTTTTGAATAACCCGTTTTACTTTTTTGAGTTCTTCCATAAGGTTAGATTGGGTATGTAATCTACCAGCAGTATCGGCTATTAAGACATCAATATTTTTGGCGGTTGCAGATTGAATGGCATCAAAAATAACCGCTGCGGAGTCAGCACCTGTACTTTGTGCTATGACAGGGATTTCGTTTCTTTCACCCCATGTTTGTAGTTGCTCTACTGCTGCTGCACGGAAAGTATCACCAGCGGCTAACATTACTTTTTTTCCATCTTTTTGAAATTTTTTAGCAAGTTTGCCAATGGTAGTTGTTTTACCTACACCATTAATTCCGACCATCAAAATAACATAAGGCGTTGTTTTACCATCTTTATGCTCGGGTACTAGGGGTTGTTCAACAGGTTGAAGAATTGCCGAAAGTTGTTTCTTTAACGACTCTTCAAGTTTGGCGGCATCTTTTAAGTCTTTACGTTTAACTTGGTCTGTTAGGTTGTCGATAATTTTTTCAGTTACCTCGTAACCAACATCAGCGGTTAATAAAATGGTTTCAATTTCTTCTAGTAAGTCTTGGTTAATTTCTTTTTTACCCAAGAAAATACTGGAGATAGATTTAATAAACCCTTTTCTGGTTTTTTTTAATCCTGTTTTTAATTCAACTGGTTTTTCAGGGGGATTTGTTTCCTGCTTATTTTTATTTTTATTTTTTTTGAATAGACCAAACATCTTTTTTACCATTATTTTTTGGGTTATTATAATGCAATTCGTTATCTATAAAGAGAAGCAAAATGTTAAAAAAATATATTTTTACAGCTTTCATAACTATTAGCTTAGTCAGTTGTAATTCAGCACCAACAATTGCAGACAAACCAATTAGTACAAATACAAAAGGTTTTTCAGATTTTACCTTACAGAACGGCTTAAGAGTACTCGTCAAAGAAGATCATCGTGCGCCAGTGGTTGTACATCAAGTTTGGTACCGTGTAGGTTCAAATTACGAGTATAACGGTATTACAGGTATCTCTCATATGTTAGAACATATGATGTTTAAAGGTACAAAGAAAATAAAGGTTGGTGAATTTTCAAAAAGAGTTTCCAAAATGGGCGGACAAGAAAATGCCTTTACTAGCACGGACTATACTGCCTATTATCAAATAGTGGGTAAACAACACCTAGAAAGTGTGATGGAGCTTGAAGCAGATAGAATGCGTAATTTACTGCTTAATGATGCGGATTTTCAAAAAGAAAGAGAGGTGGTAACAGAAGAAAGAAGACAGCGAACGGAAGATAGTCCTAGTAGCAAGCTGTATGAGCAATTCAAGGCAATCGCTTTTATTAACAGCCCAGAACATCATCCTGTAATTGGCTGGATGCAAGATATTAGAAGTTATAAACTAGCCGATTTACAAGCCTGGTACCAGCAATGGTATGCACCGAACAATGCAGCCTTGGTGGTAGTCGGTGATGTTAAACCAGCTCAAGTTAAGCAGTGGGCTGAAAAGTATTATGGGGTTCACAAACAAAGCAAGATTACCCCACCAAAACCACAGGTCGAAATACCACAAATCGGTAAACGTGAAATAACCATTAAAGGGGCAACCAAGGCACCTTCTGTTATTATCGGTTTTCATGCGCCAACCCTTGTAACCGCAAAAGGTGAAAAAGGGCAAAGGGAAGCTTATGCATTAGACGTGTTATCAGATATTCTTAACGGCGATGATACTTCTGGTTTGTCTAAGAAACTGGTTAGAGAAACCAAAGTGCTGGCATCTGTTAGTGCTTACTATCGAGCGACTTCTCGTTTACAAACCTTATTTAGTTTTTCAATGACACCTTCAGAAGGTGTTTCAACACAAAAAGCGCAACAAAAAATTTGGCAAGAAATAGAAAGACTTAAAACCAAAAAAGTGAGTCAAGCAGAATTAAATAGAGTGCTTGCTCAAGCAGAGGCTGCCCATGTTTATAGGCAAGATTCGGTGAGTGGTCAGGCTCGAATATTAGGGAGTTTAGCCAGTGTTGGATTACCTATCAGTACATTTGATAATTGGGTCGAAAATATTAGAAAGGTAACGCCAGAGGAAATTCAAGCAGTGGCAAAAAAATATTTTACTGAAGATTTACAAACGGTCGGTGTTTTATTGCCAAATGGAGAAGAGGCCAAAAAAGTTAGAGGGGCAAGTCTTCATGGAGGACATAGGTAATGAATATTAAAATAATAATCTTGTTTTTAAGTACACTTTTTATTTCTAACGCCGTATTTGCAGGTTTGAATATTCAAACTTGGAAAACTCAAAATGGCAGTAAAGTGATGTTTGTTCATGCTCCAGAGCTACCCATGGTTGATATTGAGCTTAAAGTTGATGCGGGTTCGGCACGTGATGGAAAGTTATGGGGGCTTGCAGGCGTGACTTCAGGTCTATTAGGGACAGCCACCAAAACGTTAACAGAGGATGAAATATCCAAAAAGTTTAATGATGTAGGGGCAGAATTCGCTACAGGAGCAGGTCGAGATACGGCAACAGTTTCTTTAAGAAGTCTTACTCGAAAAGAAATCTTAGACCAGTCTTTAACAACCTTTATTGAAATCATTCAAAATCCAAAGTTTGAAACTGAAATTTTGAATAGAGAAAGAGCAAGGTTAATTTTAGGCTTAAAACAAGCCCAGACACAACCAAGAAGTATTGCTTCTAAAGCAATGTGGCACGGATTATATGGTGATCATCCTTACGCCCATTCTCCATCTGGGATTGTCAAAACGGTTGAAGTTATTACAGTTGAAGACCTAGAAGAATTTTACAATGAAAAATATATTGCAAATAATGCACAGGTTAGTATTGTGGGTAACGTCAGCCTAGCACAAGCCAAACAAATGGCTGAACAGGTTAGTAATGCTTTAAACGTGGGACAAAAGCCGGCTTCAATTCCGAAGCCAAAACCACTTGAGTCTAAAAAGATTGAGAAGGTGGAGTTTGATTCATCACAAACCCATTACAGTTTGTCTCAATTAGGGATCGAGCGTGGTCATCCTGATTATACTGCCTTGTTTGTGGGTAACCATATATTGGGTGGAAGTGGATTTAATTCGTTATTAATGGAAGAGGTTCGTTCAAAACGCGGGTTGGTTTATGGTGTCTACAGCTACTTTGCCGCAATGAAAGTTTCTGGTCCTTTTATTATTAGCTTATCAACCAAAAATAGTAGTGCAAAAGAATCGGACCAAGTCGTTAAACAAGTGCTTCAAGACTTTATGCAAGACTTTTCGGATGAAAAGCTGCAGGCGATTAAAGATAATTTAATTGGTGGCTTTCCATTAAGAATGAATAGTAATAGCAAAATATTAGGTTATATCTCAATGATTGGTTTTTACAATTTACCGCTGGATTACTTAGAATCTTTTCCAAAAAGAATTGCAAAAGTAAACAAACAAGATATTTTGAACGCATGGAATAAACAGATTAATCTAAATAAAATGCAAACCGTAATGGTTGGTAACTTTAAATAAACGGATTAATTTCAGGATAATCGTTACAGGTTTGGGACAAAAATCACCAAGGGGGGTGATTAAGCGTAAAAAAGGAGTTTCCGCTCCTTTTGAGCCTGTCCCGTATTTTGTGTAAACGCCCTGTTTATTCTAAGTAAAATCTTT
>CAYUHO010000063.1:0-7107 GCA_964444445.1 uncultured Piscirickettsiaceae bacterium
ACGCAATTTATCACGAACTAGATTTTCAGTTATTCTTTCATTTGCCATATTTCAGGTTACTTCCTATGTGTGATATTTTGTGCAGCTAACGCCTCGCATCACCGGCAAAATAAAGATGCAAAGCGAAGCGACGCAGCTTTATTTTGTCCGCGTGCATGCGTTTGTTAGGTGATTTTCGGAGGACTAAAAACATCCAAATACTCCAGCATTGTTACTTTCTTTGAAATTGTTCGGCATCCAACGAAAAGTTTATATTCGGTACGGTGTTTAAAGATATTACCACGATTATTGAAAATTGATTTTGTAATTGGATCTTTATACGCTGGTTTAAACGATAATGATTTATGGAGGTTATTGCTTACGAGAAAATAGCTTATCCATGAAATTAAGTATTTATTACGCTCTTCTTCATTAGATAAAGTGTCTAAATACTGTTCTAAATAGTCAACTATCTGATCTTTATGGATCATGCCAAAAGGGCTTTGTAGAACTGATTCAAGTATTGCCATAATCTTTGGAAAAGACTTTATTCTTAAGGTGCCGAGCATAAGCAGCATGCTAATTACTTTTTCAAGATTAAATTCTGAGACACCAACTTTTAGCTTTCCTTTTTTACTCACAATATCGGCAAGGAATCGGTCAATAACCCCTGTACCAGGACAAGCACGATCTATTTGAATTACAGATAAATATAGTTCACGAAATTCTTTCCATGAATAGCGTGGTTTCTTTGTTGGATGAATCGCATGATAGCGGGAAACCCACTCACGAAAAAGCCCATCAGGAAGAAGTGAAATGCTTGTTTTTTCATCACTTAATTCAAGATTGTATGCTTTTAACGATGACTGAAGTAACTTAATGATTCGCTTAGCATCAGATTCTGATTTTGCAAGAATTCGGTAGTCATCCTTAAAGCGGACAGCCTCACAAATAATGCCGGACTTCTTTATTTCTTTCGTAAACTCCACATCAACAGCAGATGCCACTATTTCAGCCGCAATATCTGAAACGACAGGGCCAATTGGAATTCCATTAGTGCATCCATCACTTGCATTTTGAAATAATTTATCTAGTCGATTGCCAAGGATTTTAAAATTGTGTAAATTTTGGGGTTTTCGAATAAAACTCTTACCATGGATAGCCCAAGGAATACTATGTGTATAAAGCGTTGGATAAAAGCTTTTAATATCAGCTTTTACTATGTGACTGTATTTGTATGCTATCGATGTAACATCCTTGTCAATCATTCCAATAAATTCATAAATAAGCCTGCCACTTCTCAAATATCCAATGCGTCCTCGATTTCTTGAATCAATTGGAACAGGAAATGTATATGATGCTACTTGGCTATTTTTAGGTATCATTGCTTCCACAATTTTTAGCCAATTTTTGGATATGTGATATGCAATATCATTGTGAATTTGTGGATCAATTAGGCCAAAATTTCTATCCGTGTACTCTGTTTTTGGAAAATGCACATTGATACATTCAGTTCGGTCTACTTTGTATTTCTTACCTTTGCTTTTTATCTTGTAATATACCTTTGGCTTTGTTGGTCGCTTTGCCATTTTAAAGCAAGGAGGTAATACATAACTTTCTGGAAAATAGCCATGATCACAAAGCCAATGATACACGTCCGTTTTTTTCAAAGAACGAGCAAGTTGCTTTGTGACTCTTCTATGTTCAGTTAATGGGTTACCAAAGAACAACGGCTATTTCTCCATGACTTTTTTTCACCTAACAATTAGTATAAGGCAAATATGCCAGCCTATTCCACTGTATTGAAGGTGAAATCAGGCATATTTGCCAGTATATTAGGGCAAACCTGTTAATTTGACAGGTTATCCTGTATTAAGAGGGTAAACAGGGCTTTTTAAATTTTCCCAGTTAAAACCCTAAGTAATAAACACTATAACATAATCTATTAGTTTATAAATTAGAAATAATTCTCAATTACCATTTTTATGGTTGTTGTGGAGACTTCCCCCCTGAGGATTTTTTGATTTAAAAAACACCAGGGGGGGTAAAGATTTGATTTGAATAGATTAGGTTATTTCAAGCTGTCTAGCCATTGTTGGGCGGTTTTTTTGGTTTTTTTGTATTGTTTGGCTTTGACTAGGTATTGTTTTGCTTTTTCAATTTGTTCTAGTTCACTGTAGGCTACTGCAATAATCATATTGGCGTTGCCTGGTTGTTTTATGCCTTTTTCTAGTGCTTTTTTGGCGTATTTAATGACGTTTTCAAACTGATTTTCCTGCTCAAAATAGAGTTGGGCAATGTACAAGTCATTTTTGCCATCGGTGGTTAGGTCTGCTGCGGCTTTTAGACTTTTGATTGCTTTGTTTTTTTCTTTTGCGGCCTGATACATGTTTGAAAGAAGCTCATAGTTCTTTTGGGTTTTCTTTGCGATGCCGTCTTGAATGGCTTTTTCTAAAACTTTGGCGCCTTTGTAGGGCAGTTTTTTTTCATATAGCACGTAGGTGTATTGCAAGATATTCCCCTCTTTGGTGAGGAAGTTTTTTGCGTCGGATAACTGCATGATTTCAAGTGCTTTGGTGTATTGTTTTTGTTCGACATAAAGCGAGGATAACTGCATCCAGTATCTTTTTTCATCCGACCAAATTCGAATCATTTGTTCTAATAGATTGATGGCATTCGCATATTGTTTTAGTTCGTAATAGGAAGAAAAGAGCATCAGGTAGATAGATTTTTTCTCACCAAATAGTGCCTTGGCTTTGGTTAGCGTTTGAATCGAGTTTTGATATTCTTTTTGATAGTAGTAAGCTGTTCCCAATCCTAAATATACGCTTTTGTTTGGTTTTTGTTTTAGTTCATCTGCAAGCTTAATATAGGCTTTGTAGTAGTGAATGGCTTTGCTTGTTTTTTCTTGTTGCATACTGATTCCTGCGAGGGTTTGCAGTATGTATAAGCGTGTTTTCTCGGGCAGTACCTTTAGGTCGTAGGCTTTCAGAAGATAGTCAATAACTTTGGAGTAAGCGGGCTCTTGTAGGAAATACATGCCTGCCGTATAGTACAAATAGGCTTGATCAATTTTACGTGAGGGTAAGGCGGCTAAAAAAATCTTAAGCTCTTTTTCCGCTTCTAACTTTTTATCTTTCAGCATTAAGTCTTCTATATTCTGCAACCTTTTAAAGGTGCTTATAGACATGGCTTCCGTTTTTGCAAAAACCTGGCTGGACAATAAAATGAGCAAAACAAATATTATTTTTTTCATCGGCTTAACTTAAAGTCTATTTGTAACATTGCACGTTGTTCAATTGCTGAACCCTCTTCCATTTTTGGACGGAATTTCCATTTCAAAATGGCTCGTTTCGCTGAGGATTCAAATAATCCAACCGGCTCTGCTTCAACAACCTTAACATCCTTAACCGTACCAAAGGTAGTAATGGTAAACTCTAGTTTTACGTAGCCTTCTTTACGCATTCTTTTGGCTCTTCTAGGATACCTAGGTGGAATTTTAGAGATAGGGATAACATTTGTACTAATTTGCCTGCCACCTGTTGCAACAAACGCATCACCCAATGCGCTGACAGAACTTAAATTTAAAGGTAAGTCCAAATCTAATTTTTCCATTAACAAAGGTTGTTTAACACTTTTAACACTTTTTTGAATATCAACCTTAGGTTTAATCAGTTTCTTTTTCGGTTTTGGTTTTTTCGGTTTAACGCGTTGTTTTTTGTTAATCAGCTGTTCTTTTTTAGTATTAACAAAATTAACCATGTGCAAGTCTTCATTTTTGACAACATGACCCGTGCCCACATTAATCATGCTTTGTAAAACCCAAAACAAGGAAAATACCACCATAACAGCAATAAAGAAACTGGCAATTACACGAATATATATCATTATTTATTATCTGTTGATGCCGCTATGGAGATATTCTTAACACCGGCTAAACGGATTTGATCCATTACCTTCACCAAGATGCCTGTACGGGCTTCTGAATCGGATTGAATAATGACGGAACTTTGCGGAAATTTTGCTTTCATTCGCTGAATATTAGCTCTGACCGCTCTAACATCAATTTGACGTTTATCTATCCAAATATCGCCGTTTGGTTTAATCGCGACTAGAATATTTCCCTTTGATTTCTTCTCTGCCGTTGCTGCACTTGGACGATTGATATCGACCCCTGTTTCTTTCACAAATGAAGTGGTGACAATGAAAAAAATCAACATGATGAAAACCACATCTAACATCGGCGTTAAATCAATTTGTGCATCATCCGATTCTCTTTTTACGCGTCTCATATATTTTTTAACCTTTCGTTAAAATCGATTATTTTTTTATCAGCAACCGCTTTCAATTTGTGCTGAAAAAACAAGCCTGTAATTGCCACTGCCATACCTGACATGGTCGGTAAAGTCGCCATCGAAATACCGTTGGCCATTGCCTTTGCATCACCCGTACCATTCTGGGCAATCACGTCAAATATTTCCATCATTCCGTAAACCGTACCAAACAAACCTAATAGCGGCGCAATTGCCACAAAGACTTTGATAAGTTCAAAATTGGTAAACAACTTCTCAGCATAGCTGTATTTATAGGCTTCTCTGATTCTGTCCACATCTTGATGTGAGCAGTAGTGTTGCCAGTTTTTTACCAAAGAATCTCTGTCCTTAGCTGAAAAAAGGTAAATGAACATCGCTCTTTCAATAATAAGCAACCAAAGAATAACGGCGATCCCAAAAATCAGGTACAGAACCGTTCCGCCCAAATCCAGAAAATCCGTTACCGAATAGTAGGTTTGAAAAATGCTTTGTATAAAATCAACTTGCATCACAAAAACTCGTTAATACTCTTTTGCAATTAAACCAATACTTTGATGTTCAATCGTATCAATAATTTGCTTTGTTTTAGCCGCAATAAAGGTATAGGCAAATAACAAAGGAATCGCAACACTTAGCCCTAAAACGGTTGTTACAAGCGCTGTGGAAATACCACCAGCCATCAACTTAGGGTCACTTGTCCCAAATAACGTAATCGCTTGGAAGGTAATAATCATCCCAGTCACAGTCCCTAATAAACCTAACAAAGGTGAAACCGCTGCAAGTAATTTAATCAAGCTATTGTATTTTTCAACCCGTGGTACTTCCTTCATAATAGCTTCTTCTATTAGCGTCTCTTTCTGCTCATGCTGTTTATCTTTAGCGGATAGGTAGGCTAATGCGATTCTACCAAGTGCATTATTTTCAGAAGGATTACCTAGGTCTTCTACCTGTTTACTAATTTGGACAGAAAGAATCGTCAGATAAACGTATCTAAAAATTGCAATTAATAAACCGATAAAACCAAGCGTTAAAATAATATAACCAATCACTCCACCCTGCCTAATTCGATCAATCAAATCTGGTTTTTGGGTTAGCATATCTAATAACTGCCCACGCGTTGGATCAACCATTACCTTTACAAAATCTTCACCTGCAACGGCATCATCAAAATTGTCGGCACTCTTTTGATAGCGATAAGAAGGTTGTTTAAGTAATTTTTCAAATAGATTACTTTCTGGAGAATAGGTTAAAAACTCACCTTCAGAAACCGCACCATAAGCACCGATTCGCACAACTTTCTGAACCTTCGTCATACCATCTTCCTGTACCACTTTTGTATCAAAGCGGCTAATCTTTCGGCTCTCATCCAGCTCCTCTAACATGCTCAACCACATCTTTTCTAAGGTGCTTATTTCTGGCAAAACTTTGGTTTCAGATAGTTTCTCCATCATTTGAATTCTTTGTGGATAATGTACTGTAATCATAGAGTGCTCAAAGGTCGCTCTTAACTCACCTGAAACCTGTCGAACCACACCAAAAAGCTCACCTAAATCACCAATTTTTCGCTGTTGTTCAGCTTCTAAATCCGCTAGTTGCTGTTCATTGTCATCAATGGTTTGCTTTAATTGCTCACTCTCTTCTGCTAAGCGGTCACGGTGCGCTTGAGCTTGATTTAACAAGTCCGCTCGCCTTTGCTTCTCATTTAAAAACCATTGTTTTCTTTTTTTCTCTTCATTCAGTTCAGAGTTGGTTTGGGTTTTGATTTCCTGTAATAAACTTTCAAAATTGTCCTTTTCTGCATAAACCATTTGACTGAATGCTAGACTGGTAATAAAAGCACTAAACGATAATAAAACGATTCTAAAAAACTTCATTTTCTATCCTCTGCTGTTTGTATTGCCGCAAAAAATAAATCAGGTGATTTTTGTTTTTTAGCCATTTTAATTGCATTCGCAATCGATATTTTAAAGTCACTATCTTCCAATGCTTGCCATTTTGATTGTTTAATGTTCCAAGCCCCAAAAGCAGACTTATCAAACGTCATATAGTACAAACCAACTCGTCCTAGCTTTAAAAAACTAACCTTTTTAGCATCAATCTCACCATCGTAAGACTCAATCGTATTACCGTAATCTATCTCAATCTGAAAGCTTTCAAGGATTTGTCTATATTTAGCTGCGACACTGATATCCGCGCGTTTCATGTTCGCTTTTAAGCTATCAATTCTAGCATGACGTTCTTCAAGTAAAAATGGGTAGTCAGAAGAAACAAAGGTGTCTAGTGAATTAATCATCCGTTCCATAAACGGCATAATTTTCTGAGAGGTAACTTCAATCCCCTTGATTGACCTTTCAAAGGTTGCCTTTTCTTGATCTTGAGAAGAAACAATCTCACTTAATTGTCGGTTATAAACTAAAAAAGTTTCAATTTCACTTTGAAGACCCTTATGCTTATCAAACATGCTGGTTGTTTGCACATCTACTTTATTAATCAGCTGTTGAGATGATTTCAACGTTTGATTTGTTTTGGTGATCACATTTTTACTTTGCTGCAAATTATCAGCCGCTTGTGCCGTCAATGAACAACCAAAAACAAAAAGAACCAAAGCTCTTTTAAACATCATAAAACTTCCTTTTATACCTTTCTCAAAATGAAGGATATTCTATCATTAAAACTCATTTTAAAAGCAACAATTCTCAATCTCATCGCAATTGTAAGTGTTAAGCCAAAAATGCAATAAAAAACACCAGGGGGGGGGGGAAGAAATATTAATTATAGTTGATCAATAATGCTATTGAAGGTTGTACTTGGTCTC
>CAYUHO010000064.1:0-7088 GCA_964444445.1 uncultured Piscirickettsiaceae bacterium
ATTTTCAGATTGTAGACCCATCTACTCAACAGCGGATTGATGTAAAAGCCTTAGCAAATAAACTTCAGGATGTTGATGTTGTGTTTATTGGTGAATATCATGGAAATCATGCCTCACACCTTTTGCAAGCACAATTACAGTCAGCGTTATTTGTGCAGAATCCGAATCAAGTATTGTCTATGGAGCAGTTTACAACGGATAAACAAGCTGTTTTGGATGCCTATTTGGATGATGAAATTGGTGAAAAAGTATTGATAAAACAAGCGAACGCTTGGCCAAATTATGTAGGTAGTTATCGCCCTTTAATTGAATTTTCTAAGCGCCATTTTTTGCCTGTTTATGCAGCGAATGCACCGATTAAACATGTACGTTGTGTCGGGCGAGAGGGAGAGTTTTATCTGGATAAGTACAAACAAGATGAATTCTTACCTAGGCAACCTTTTTTAAATGACGATGCCTATGAAGAAAAATTTATGAGTTTTATGATGACGGTCAGTAACAGTTCGCGCAACCCAAAACAATCATATTCAGCGCAATTATTGAGAGATAATTCAATGGCTGAAACGATTTTATCGGCATTAAAAAATCACCCAAAATCGCAAGTAATACACTTGAATGGTGCTTTTCATAGTGATCAGTTTTTAGGAACAGTAGCATTATTAAAAAAGCGCAATCCAAACGTTAGCGTTGCGGTTATCAGTCCTGTTAGAGTTGATAATTCAAATAAGCCGAAATATCAACCAAGTGACCTAGAAAGAGGAAATTTTGTTTATTTAGTTACGAAACAGCCTGCAAACTATCAGCAGGCAAAAAATCGTATTCAAGCATTTAGAGCAATGTTTAAGCAATCAAAATCTCAAGACTGTATTTAATCCCATATATACAAACTCTTAAAATAAGGTTAGTATGTTAAGCATGAAACATTACTTTATTGCATTCTGTTTAGTTTTTTCGGCTTTGACCTCCAGTTGGTCGGGTGCGGCTGTGCAATCAGAAGTTGACTCACCACCCTGTCATCATGCGCAAATGGTTAGCCATGATTGTTGTGATAATACGATGAAACAAGATGCTTGCTCTGCTTGTGATGGTGAATGTCATTGTGATGTTAGTGGATCGCAAGTTAATGTTGGTTTATTGCAGGCAAAGAGTGCTTCTTTTTTACCTGGATTTTCTTCTTTAGTCACGCTTTCCAATAGTCAACTTCCCGTTGAGCCTTTTCAAAGAAAGTTCCTTCCTCCTAAAATATAAAACAATTATTCAGTGTCTTTTTAAGATAGTCTCTTAATTTCACCTTTTGGGTGCTTGTGTTGTTTTGATTTCGTAGGGTTTATATATGCCATTTTTTTTCTTTATTTCAGTCTCTATTGTTTTAACTTTTTTTTCTGCCTCCAGTTTTGCAGAAGGACTTTCAACACATGAATCTGCCCATGATTCAAGTCACGAACATGCTGAGAAGCTTTTACCTTTAACGCTTGGTGATACAGGTTCAGCTCAATTGACTAAATATGTCTGCCCAATGCATCCGCAAATTATTAGAGATCATGAGGGCAGTTGTCCAATCTGTGGAATGGATTTGGTTCAGCACTTATTTGATGTTTCTGAAGAATCACCTTCAATCCGTGTCAGTCAGTCTGCGATAGCGGGTGTTAAACAAGGTTTTTCTGTGCGGACAACTCGCGTGCAAAAAACACGTTTATGGAAGTATATTCCTACCTTTGGTCGCGTGGTTGCTAATAAAGCTGAAGTTGAACATATTCATCCTCGTGCAATTGGTTGGATTAGTCATCTGGGTGTTTCGACAGAAGGTGATTACATTAAAAAAGGTGTGGTGTTATATCGCATTTATTCGCCAGAAATGGTTTCAGCTCAGCAAGATTTATTACTGGCATTAAAAACGGTTAAAAAAAGAGGTAATAAATCAAAGCCTCTTTTAGAGTCCGCACGCAGTCGATTGCGTTTATTAGGAATTGCTGATTCGGTGATTAGGTTAATAGAGCGACGAAAAAAAGTGATTCATGATTTACCGTTTTATTCCCCTAGAAGTGGTTATGTACAAAAATTGATTGTAAAAGACGGTATGTTTATTCGTCGGGAAACACAGTTAATGCAAATTGAGGATTATACAACCGTTTGGGTTGAGGCAGAAATTTTGCCATTGCAACAAGGTTGGATTAAAAAGGGTTTAACAAGTGATATTAAAACAGACTCTTTTTCAAATCAGCGTTGGGAATCAAGAATTGACTATATTTATCCAATGTTAGATGCTCAATCTCAAGCGATGAAAGTACGCCTGCCAGTTATAAATAAGGATGGAAAATTGAAACCAAATATGTTGGTTAATGTTGAAATATACGGTGGACCAAAGCAGAATGTGTTGGCTATTCCACAGGAAGCGGTTATTGATGATGGCGAAGAAAAACGAGTTGTTGTGCAACAAGAAGATGGATTGTTTCAAGTTAAGAAAGTGGTGACAGGAATGGTTAGTCGAGATATTGTTGAGATCCATTCAGGGCTGAATGAAGGTGATAAAATTGTGTTATCAGGTCAGTTTTTGATTGATTCGGAAAGCCAAATACAGGCAAATCTTAGACGTTTACTGACCGTTGAGTAGGAGTTAAAAAATGATTGATAAAATTATCGAAGCTTCTATTCAAAATCGAGTATTGGTTTTAATATTAAGTTTGGCAATGGCGATTTGGGGTTGGCAGTCTTTACAAAAAACACCGTTGGATGCGATTCCCGACTTATCAGATGTACAGGTAATCATTAAAACCTCATTTGAGGGACAGAGCCCGCAAGTCATTGAAGATCAGGTTACCTATCCAATTTCTAGCTTGATGATGTCTGTACCGAAATCAAAAGCGGTGCGTGGTTATTCTTTTTTTGGCGATTCCTATGTCTATGTTTTATTTGAAGATGATACAGACCCTTATTGGGCTAGAACAAGGGTGTTAGAGTATCTTAACCAAGTTAAAGCGTCTTTACCAGCAGGTGTTCAACCCAGTTTAGGCCCCGACGCATCTGGTGTTGGTTGGGTCTATCAGTATGCTTTAGTTGATAAAACACAGCAACATGATTTGGCTCAATTGCGTAGTTTGCAAGACTGGTTTTTAAAGTTTGAATTACAAGCTGTAAGCGGTGTGTCAGAAGTGGCTTCGATTGGAGGTATGATTAAGCAATATCAAGTGATTATCGACCCAAATAAACTCCGTGCTTATCATTTACCGTTGGAGAAAGTCCAACAAGCGATTCAAGATAGTACGGTTGAAATGGGTGCTTCAGTCATTGAGCAGGCGGAAGCTGAATACATGGTGGCAATGAAAGGTTATGTCACTAATATTGATGATTTAAAAAATACTTATGTTGGTTTATCCTCTAAAACGCAAACGCCCGTTTTGTTAAAAGATATTGCACGAGTTCAGTTAGGCGCAAAGTCCAGACGAGGAATTGCTGAGTTAAACGGTGAGGGTGAAGTGGTTGGCGGCATTATTATTATGCGTGCTGGTGAGAATGCTCAAACGGTTATCAAAGCAGTTAAAAATCGTATAGAAGAACTGAATCCAGGGTTGCCAGAAGGGGTTGAACTGATCGAAGTGTATGATCGCTCTGCTTTAATTGAACGCAGCATTAAAACCCTAACCGATAAATTGTTAGAAGAAATGCTGGTGGTTGCATTGATTTCACTAGTTTTCTTAATGCATTTGCGTTCAGCGTTGGTTGCCGTTATTTCATTACCGCTTGGAATCCTTGGGGCATTTATTCTTTTAGAAAGGATGGGCGTTTCTGCAAATATTATGAGTTTAGGTGGGATTGCGATTGCGATTGGAACAATGGTCGATGCGGCAATTGTAATGATTGAAAATACCCATAAAAACCTAGAAAAATACCAACAAATCCACCAAAAATCACCAGAGGGGAGTGAGCATTGGAACTTGGTGTTAGCTTCTGCAAAACAAGTTGGTTTGCCTTTATTTTTGTCTTTATTGATTATTGCAGTTAGTTTTGTGCCTATTTTTGCTCTGCAAGAACAAGCGGGTCGATTATTTACCCCACTTGCCTTAACTAAAACGTTGGTGATGGCAGTTGCAGCAGGATTGGCAATTAGTTTAGTACCGGTTTTGATTGGTTATTTCGTTAGGGGGAAGCTCCCAGCGGAAACCAAAAACCCGCTCAATCGATTTTTGATTTGGGTATATCAGCCGATTTTAAAGTTCTTTTTAAAGTGGTCAAAGTCAGCGATTGGGTTATCAATATTGGTCATGGCAAGCATCGTTTACCCTTGGCAAAACATGGGCTCAGAATTTATGCCAGAGTTGGAAGAAGGCGATTTGCTGTATATGCCAACCACTCTGCCAGGTTTGTCAATTGGACAGGCTCAGTCATTATTGCAACAAACGGACGCAATGATTAAATCTTTTCCAGAAGTTAAAACAGTTTTCGGAAAAATTGGACGAGCGGATACTGCAACGGATCCAGCCCCCTTGACCATGATTGAAACCACGATTCAGTTAAAAGATAAGTCTGAATGGCGAGTGGGCATGACCCTAGATAAATTGATTGCAGAGTTGAATGAACAGGTTAAGTTCCCTGGGTTAACCAATGCTTGGGTTCAACCGATTAAAACCCGTATTGACATGCTTTCTACGGGCATTAAAACCCCAATTGGAATTAAAATTTCTGGTGATAATTTGCAAGTTATTGAACGTATCGGTCAAGATGTAGAAAAAGTCGTAGCAGAATTAGAGGGGACGCTTTCAGCTTACTCCGATAGAGTAGAAGGTGGGCGTTATATTGATATTTTACCTAACCGTTCTCAAATGGCTCAATATGGTTTGAGTGTAGCAGATTTAGCCGATATCTTAGCAGTATCAGTTGGCGGAAAAGTATTGCAAAAAACCATTGAAGGGCGTCAGCGTTATTCGATGAATTTGCGTTTTTCACAAGCTTGGCGAAACTCGGTTGAAAAACTACAAGTTTTGCCGATTGTGACAAAAGAGGGTCGTCAATTACAGCTAGGTATGGTTGCAGATATTGTTGTTAGGCTGGGGCCACCTATGATTAAGTCCGAAAATGCACGTTTAAACGGTTGGACATTTGTTGATTTAAAACCAAATATTGATTTGGCCAGTTATGTCAAAAGTGCTCAGCAAGTTGTTGCAAAAAATGTGAACTTGCCCGCGGGTTACAGTATTAAGTGGACGGGACAGTATGAGTATTTATTGAAAGCTCAGCAAGCACTTTATCAAATTGTGCCCATGACAATTTTGATTATTTTTGTACTCTTGTATTTTATATTTAGAAATATGACGGAAGCACTGATGATTTTAATGGTGATCCCTTTTGCACTCTTAGGCTCTGTTTGGTCGGTTTGGTGGCTGGGTTATGATTACTCGGTTGCAGTTGCCGTCGGCATGATTGCATTGGCAGGGGTTGCAACGGAGTTTGGCGTGGTGATGTTGATGTATTTGAATGAAGCGATAAAACAAGCGCAACAGGAAAACAAACTCAATAATAAACAACAGCTTTTAGAAGCCATTATCTCAGGTGCGGTACAACGTGTGCGCCCTAAAGCAATGACCGTAACCATGATTGTCGTTGGGCTTTTGCCGATTATGTATGGTGACGGAACTGGCTCTGAAATTATGCAAAAAATTGCCGCGCCGATGATTGGCGGGATGATTTCAGCTCCCGTTGTTTCAATGCTGTTAATTCCAATTTTGACCTACCTTTTATTGAGTAAACGATTGTTTAATAAATCAGGAGTAAAAATAGATGCGTAATTTATTCATCATCATAATGCTACTATTTCATTCAATGGTTTATGCAGAAATAAAACATCCGCAGGTGTTAGAAGGTTTCTTTCAGATAGCCTTACAGCATAGCCCAAGTTTACAAGTTGAAAAAGCAAAACTCGCAGCATTAGTCAGCCAAAAACGGCAAGTAGAGTCCTTTCAAAACTGGGATGTCCGATTAAAATCGGAGCTGAGTTATTCTGCCATGAAAGATCGTCAGTTTTCAAGAACAGCTAATGCATTGGTTGGAACCTACCCACTCTATAAGCCAGATGTTGACAAGTTAGTCGAGGCAGAATCCTATGCAGTTAAATCTGCAGAGTTTGCCTGGCAGGCAACTAGGCAAAAATTGTTTTATGATATTGCAAGCAACTACTTTGAGTACTTGGCTTTGCAGAAGGAAATTGTCTTTTTAGAACAAGAAGCAGATTCGCTAAAATCTATTTTAGAACAACTTAATCAGCGTTTAGAGCTAGGTCAACAAAATCTCAGTCGCATTGCGACTACTCAGGGTGAATTAGATAGTAACCAGGAAAGTTTACTCGTAACCTTAGAAAAGAAATGGCAACTACAAATTGAAATGGAAACACTGGCTGGAAAACAGGTGCTTTTTCAATCCATGAAAGCGCCGAACCTACCACTGCTTATTCCAGAAAATCAAGCTTTAGAGCAGGTAGTTTTAAATCATCCTGTATTGAAAAGTATGCAAATGCAAACCAGAGAACAGGAAAAGAAAATTCTGTATCAAAAGCACAAAGAAGGCTTGAGATTAGATGCATTTGTTAGTGGCGTATATAACGATTCAGATAGCCAGTTTTACGATGATATGCAGGGTTTAAAAGGGGGGTTAAAATTAGAAGTGCCGCTGTACCTAGGAGGCAGAGTGGATGCAGACATTGCTAAAGCAAGGGCTAATAAACAGCAAATACAGGCAAGTTATCGACAAGAGAAATTAAAATTATTGGCTGTCGCGAAAACCGCTCATTTAATCTATAACTCAAGTTTGGGCAGAATTAAGGCAATTCAATCTTCAATCCACTCTTACCAACAAGTGATTGAGGCAATTGAAACAGGAATTCTCTCTGGAAAACAAGATTCCCTTGAGATATTAAAAGCTGAAAGACGTCTAAATAATGCAATAAAAGAACTGAAAATTACTCAAATAAAAGTATGGCAAAAAAGTTATCAGTTCTATTGGAGTATTGGTTTACTATAGAAGACACTAAATAACTAATCTATCACCCCCCCCTGGTAATTTTTGGATAAAAAATGATGAACATCACAAAATTAAAAGCT
>CAYUHO010000065.1:0-2707 GCA_964444445.1 uncultured Piscirickettsiaceae bacterium
GCATTTGGCCCGACAATTCCACAACCGAGTAAACGATGTGTTTTTGCACAGAACATTGCTTTCGTCACACCTTCATCACGACCCAAGCTCAAGCTGCGACCAGAGGCTGCCCAAGGGAAAGCGCCTTTTTCATACTCAATCCCTTCTGCTTTTAGCTCTTCTTCTGTTTTACCTGCCCAAGCAACTTCAGGATCAGTATACGCAACCGATGGAATACTCATTGGTGTAAAGGCACTTGGCATACCATCAATGACTTCTGCAGCCACTTTCCCTTCATGTACTGCCTTATGAGCCAACATAGGTTGACCAACGATATCACCAATTGCATAAATATGGTCTACATTGGTTTTTTGGCGTTCGTCAACTTCGATGAAGCCCCAGTCATTAACCGAAACCCCTGCTTTTTCAGCATCAATTAGTTGACCATTTGGTGTACGACCCACCGCAACAAGTACCTTATCAAAGGTATCTGTTTCTGGACATTTACTACCTTCAAATGTAACCACTAAACCAGCATCCGTTGCTTCTATATTGGTTACTTTTGACTTGAGGTAAATATTCTCATATTTCTTTTTGATTTTGCGAAGTAAAGGTTTGGTAATATCTTTATCTGCACCTGGGATAATCGTATCACCCAGTTCAACAACCGTAATACTTGACCCTAATGAATCATATACCTGTGCCATTTCTAGCCCGATAATTCCACCACCGATAACCAGTAAACGTTTAGGGATACTTTCCAACTCAAGTGCATCTGTAGAATCCATTACACGAGGATCTTCATGCGGAATAAATGGTAATTTCACCACACGAGAACCAGCGGCAATAATCGCATTTTCAAATGCAATTGTTTTAGTAGCTCCATCAGCTAAGTCAACAGTTACTGTGTTTTCCGAGCTAAATTTTCCGTAGCCTTCAACAACTTCAACTTTTCTCGCCTTCGCTAAACCACTTAAACCACCTGTTAATTTTCCAATCACAGAGTTCTTGTAATCACGGATTTTTTTGATATCAATTTCTGGCTCTTGGAAAGTAATCCCATGTGCAGACATTTCACGGGTTTCATTTAGAACAACTGACATATGCAATAACGCTTTTGAAGGGATGCAACCCACATTCAAACATACGCCTCCAATGCTTGAGTAACGTTCAATCATCACGACTTTTTTACCCAAGTCAGCGGCACGGAATGCAGCCGTATAACCACCAGGCCCTGACCCTAACACAAGTACTTCACATTGAATATCCGCATCAGGTAGCTCGGTTTTTGAAACCACAGCAGGTGCTGCTTTTGTTGGAGTCGCTTGCTTGCTAACTTCAGCGATCTCTTTTTCTTGGACATTTTTAGAAACTGTTTCTGAATCAGCGATTTCAATTTGCCCAATGATTGAACCTTCAGCGACCTTATCACCTTCAACTGCACTAAATGAGATGATACGCCCAGCATAGGGCGCAGGGATTTCCATGGTTGCTTTATCAGATTCAAGTGTCACTAAAGAATCATCTTGCGCTACTTCATCTCCTACAGATGCTAAGACTTCAATGACTTCAACTTCAGCAAAATCACCAATATCAGGAATGGTTAAATCAACTATCTTTGACATTTATTTAGCTCCTATTCCTAAAGAATTAACTGACGTAAATCGGCAAGGTATTTACCAACGGTTGTTGTAAATCGTACCCCTTCCGCACCATCAATTGCTCGATGATCATAAGAAACACTAAATGGCATAATCAATTTTGGAACAAACTCTGAACCATTCCAAACCGGTTGCATCTTCGCTTTAGATAGTCCCATAATACCCACTTCTGGTGCATTCACAATTGGGGTAAACTGAGTACCACCAATTCCACCTAAACTGGAAATCGTAAAGGTTCCTCCTGCCACGTCTGTAGGTGCTAACTTACCATCGCGAGCTTTAGAGGAAATTTCCATCAAGTCACGAGATAATTCATAAATACCTTTTTGATCAACATCCTTAACCACAGGAACAACTAATCCGTTCGGCGTATCAACCGCAATACCGATGTTATAGTAAGATTTTTTGATAATGGACTGCCCATCAGCCGACAAAGAGGCATTCATATTAGGGAAATCTTGCAAAGCTTTAACAACCGCTTTCATCACAAACACGATTGGCGTCAGTTTCACACCTTCTTTTTCAGCAACTGGCTTCATGTCCTTACGGAACTGATCCATTTCAGTAATATCACATTCATCAAACTGAGTTACATGTGGAACATTCAACCAGCTCGTATGTAAGAATTTACCCGAAATCTTTTTAATTCTGCCAAGTTCTTCTGTTTTTGTTTCACCAAACTTAGAAAAATCAATCTCAGGAACAGGTGGAATACCTGCTCCACCTGTAGCAGCTGTTGAGGTTCCACCACCTTGCATAACCGATTTAACAAAACCTTCAACATCCGTTGTTTGAATACGTCCTTTTGGTCCCGTTCCCGTTACATTGCTTAGCTCAACCCCTAGCTTCCTAGCAAAAGCTCTAGTCGAAGGTGAAGCATGACTCGCTTGCCCCATTGCCTGTTTATTAACAGGCTTACTTTCTATCGTATCTGGAACTGCTGGAGTTGTATTTGTTTTTGGTGTCGCTACTTTTGGAACCGTTTCTTCAACTGCTTTTGTTTCTGTTACTATTTCTTTTTCAGTCGCGGCTGGCTCAGAAGATACTTCAGCAGCAATCTCAGCAGC
>CAYUHO010000065.1:2807-6916 GCA_964444445.1 uncultured Piscirickettsiaceae bacterium
TCAGCAGCAATCTCAGCAGCCGTCTCACCTACTTCAATATCTAAAATATAGTCACCTTCAGAAACACTGTCGCCCACCGAGATAGCAACAGTTTTAACAATACCAGAAAAGGGTGCAGGAATTTCCATCGTTGCCTTATCTGATTCAAGGGTCACAATCGAGTCATCGACTGCAACGCTATCACCCGCTTCAACCAAGATCTCAATCACTTCAACCGAGTCAAAATCCCCAATATCAGGAACATTAATTTTTTGTACAGCCATATTGATATTCCTTTGTTTTATACGTTTAGTGGATAAGGTTTTTCAGCATCAATTTCGTATTTAGCCATGGCTTCAAGTACAACTTCACTTTTGATACTACCCGCGTCCGCTAATGCACGTAAGGCTTCGACAACAATATATTCTTTATTCACCTCAAAGAACTTACGCAATTGATCACGCGTATCAGAACGACCAAAGCCGTCTGTTCCCAATACATAATATTCACCTGGAACATATTGGCGAATTCGCTCTGGATAATCACGAATATAATCTGTCGCAACAACAAAAGGACCTTTAGCACCTGATAACATTTCAGTTACATAAGGTACTTTCGGCTTTTCAGTTGGATGTAATCCGTTCCAACGGGTTACTTCCGCACCCTCACGCCGTAATAGGTTAAAACTTGGTGCTCCCCAAATATCAGCAGAAACCTTCCAGTCTTTTTCTAACATCTCAGCGGCTTGAATCACCTCAGTGAAGATAGTTCCCGAGCCCATTAGTTGCACTTTATTCTTATGCTTCACTTTCGAATCTCTAAATTTATACAGACCTTTTAAAATAGCTTCTTCAGAACCTTCTGGCATTTCAGGGTGAGCGTAATTTTGGTTCATAGATGTAATGTAATAAAAGACATCTTCTTTTTCATTCATCATACGCTTAATACCATCACGAATAATCACTGCCATTTCATAAGCAAACGTTGGATCATAAGATAGGCAATTAGGGACATGATCAAATTGAATTAAATTATGTCCATCCTGATGTTGTAAACCTTCGCCTTCAAGCGTAGTTCTACCAGCCGTTGCACCCAATAAGAAACCACGTGCTCTTGAATCACCCGCTGCCCATGCTAAATCTCCAATTCTTTGAAAACCAAACATTGAATAGTAGATATAAAACGGAATCATACTTACACCATAGTTTGCATAAGCAGTTGAAGCGGCAACCCAGTTCGCCATTGCGCCTGCTTCGTTAATTCCTTCTTCAAACACTTGACCTTCTGATGATTCTTTGTACCACATCAGCTGATCTGCATCCATTGGCTCATACAACTGTCCAGCTGGGTCATAAATACCCACTTGACGGAACAGTCCTTCCATTCCAAATGTACGAGCTTCGTCAGGAATAATTGGCACCACACGTGGTCCAAGTGTTTTATCTCTTAACAGTATTGAAATGATTCGTACAAATGCCATCGTCGTTGACATTTCTCGCTCTCCAGTTCCACCAGTCAACATTTTAAAAGTATCTAGACTTGGAACAGGTAGAGGTTCAGCATTATCAGAACGAGCAGGCAAAGCGCCTCCCAACTCTTCTCGACGAGCTTTCATATATTGCCCGATATCTGAATCCTCTGAAGGTCGATAAAATGGAATATCTTGCGATAATTCATCATCCGAAATAGGAACAGAAAAACGATCACGGAAATATTTTAAACCGTCCATATCCAACTTTTTCTGTTGGTGCGCATTATTCGCTGCTTCACCATAAGGCCCCATTCCGTAGCCTTTAACTGTTTTCGCTAAGATAACAGTTGGTTTTCCTTTAGCTTCTGATGCTCTTTTATAAGCGTTATAAACTTTACGAGGGGAGTGACCGCCACGGGTTAAGGAAAAAATCTCATCATCCGTCATATCTTCAACAAGTGCTGCGGTTTCTGGATACTTTCCAAAGAAATGTTTACGGACGAATGCACCATTTTTAGCTTTATAGGCCTGATACTCACCATCAACCACTTCGCCCATTAGCTCAAGTAGTTTTCCGGTTGTGTCTTTTGCAATAATGCGATCCCAACCTGAACCCCAAATAACCTTGATAACATCCCAGCCGGCACCACGGAATACACCTTCTAATTCCTGAATAATTTTATCGTTACCACGAACAGGACCATCTAATCTTTGTAGGTTACAATTAATCACAAAAACAAGGTTATCAAGCTTTTCACGCTTCGCAAGTTGTAGCGCACCACGTGATTCTGGTTCATCCATCTCACCGTCACCCAAGAATGCCCAAACTTTACGCCCAACAGTGCTTGTTAGTTTACGTGCATGCATATATTTCATAAAGCGAGCTTGATAGATTGCCATTAAAGGCCCAAGCCCCATCGAAACGGTCGGGAACTGCCAATAATCGTTCATCAACCAAGGGTGAGGATATGAAGATAAACCTTCACCATCAACTTCTTGACGATAATTTCTTAATTTTTGAACTGGCAATCTTCCTTCCATATAAGAACGAGAATACATCCCAGGAGCAGTGTGTCCCTGGAAAAAAATCATATCCGCGCCCAACTCATGATTAGGACCTTTAAAGAAGTGATTCATCCCTACTTCATATAAGGTACAACTGGATGCATAAGAAGCGATATGACCACCAACACTGGTGGTTTTGTTTGCGCGAGCAACCATTGCCATTGCATTCCATCTTAGCAATGCGCGCATTCTTTTTTCTATCCCTAAATCACCAGGATAATTTTTTTGTTCTTTTAAGGCAATCGTATTGATATAGGGAGTATTAGCTGCATAAGGCATATCAATTCCATGAACTCGTGCCTTTTCAATTAAGCTAGCGATTAAATGTTGTGCTTTTTCAGATCCTTCAAAAGCGACGACAGCTTCTAAAGCATCAATCCACTCCTGGGTTTCTTGTGGGTCTTGATCGACAAAATTATCGCTCATATTTTTTCCTCATTTAATATTTTGTGTCAGCTTTTGTCTGACAAAAATCCTTAACTTTTTAAGTTAAACAATATCGATAAACTGACTGGATAAGCCAACTTCTCGTTTAATTTTTTTTTAATAATCTTGGAATGATAACATTTTTTGTTATTTTTGATAAGATTTAAGGACACAACCAAAACTTATTCAGATGTTGTTCAAGCTCTCTCAAAGCGAGTTGATAGACCTCTTGCTTAAAATCAACTACATTTTGAACGGGATGCCAATATTTCACCCACTTCCAACCATCAAACTCAGGTTTATGGTGGTGATTTAGGTTAATAGAGGTTTCTTCTGAAACAAGTCCCAACATAAACCAAATCTGTTTTTGTCCAACGCAAACAGGACGACTATCATGACGAATACAATGTTTCGGTAGGTCATATTTCAACCAATTTTCGGTTTTCCCTAACACCCTAATATCAGAAGGATTCAACCCCACCTCTTCTTTAAGTTCACGAAAAACAGCTTGTTGCGGTGTCTCTGCCTCTCTCATTCCACCTTGAGGAAATTGCCAGAATTCTTGATTAATTCGCTTCCCCCAAAACAACTCTCCTTTTTTGTTGGCAATAATAATACCAACATTATGCCGATAACCCTCTGAGTCAATCACTGTACTAGTCCGCTAAATTTTGATAAACGTATTATTGCAGTTTAAACAACCATTTATCAAGTAAAATAAGCTCAACTATTTTAAAAAAGGAAATTAGAACACAATGGCTCTCGCAATATTTGACTTAGACAACACATTAATTGCAGGGGATAGTGACTACCTTTGGGGAAAATTTTTAGTCGAAAACAACTATGTTAATAGCGAAGAATTTTCCAAAACTAATGCACAATTTTATGAAGACTACAAAAATGGCAACTTAGATATCATTGCCTACCAAAGATTTGCCTTAACGCCCCTTAGTAAACAAACAATGACCACATTAAATAATTGGCATCAACAATTCATAAAAGATTTTATTCAACCCATTATTTTACCTAAGGCACAAGCGATAGTTGATAAACACAAAGCTAAAGGTGACCGAGTTATTATTATCACCGCAACTAATACTTTTATCACAAAACCCATTGGAGAAATTTACGGCATTACTGAACTACTGGGTACAGAAGGTGAAATTAT
>CAYUHO010000066.1:0-6889 GCA_964444445.1 uncultured Piscirickettsiaceae bacterium
CCTTGTGTTCTAGGGGTTTGGTAAAAATCTTAGTCGCACCCATAGGTTCGGCGGGCATTTTTACCAAATCCATAGGGAGTAAGGGGTGACGCTATATGCCAAATTCCTATCTGAGGATTTGGGTAATAATTATTACTTTAATTAAAACGTAAAAATCTGTATAATTCATCGCTTCTTAAATATTTAAACAGAGTATTAACCCATGCAAGTAACAGTTGAAAAACCAAAGTCAGGTCTAGAACATAAAATGAATGTTGTTGTTCCAGTAGGGGACCTAGATTCAAAAGTAGAAAAACGTTTAAATGAGATTCGTCGTACGATCAAAATGGATGGTTTTCGTCCTGGTAAAGTTCCTTTAAACGTTGTAAAAAAACGTCATGGTGCTGAAGTTCGTCAAGAGTTTTCTGGTGAAATTATCCAAACGGCTTTCTATGATGCTGTTGCTAAAGAAGCGTTGAATGTTGCTGGTTATCCAATGTTTGAAAGCTTTAATGAAACAGATGGTAATATTGAATTCGTTGCTAAGTTTGAAGTTTTCCCTAGTGTTGATTTGCCAGAGTTTTCAAAGCTAAAAATTGAAAAAATCAAAGCTGAAGTAACGGATAAAGATGTAAAAAATATGATCACTAAGTTACGTGAGCAAAAATCAGCTTGGAAACCTTGTTCTGCGGCTAAAAAAGCTAAAAAAGGTGAGCAGGTTATCATCAGTTTTGTTGGGAAAAAAGACGGTGAAGAGTTCGAAGGTGGTAAGGCAGATGATCTACCATTAGAGCTAGGTTCTGGACGTATGATTCCTGGTTTTGAAGATGGTATTGAAGGAATGAAAAAAGGTGAAGAGAAAACGATTGATGTTACCTTCCCTGAAAATTACCAGTCTGAAGAATTAGCGGGGCAAGCGGTAACTTTTGATATCACCGTTCACTCGGTTCAAAAGAAAGTTTTACCTGAACTTGATGAAGCGTTTGTAAAAGGACTTGGAATTGAAGATGGTAAAGAAGAGAGTTTGGTTGACGAAATCAAAACGAATATGGAAAAAGAATTAACGCGTGCAGTTGATAATAAAAATCGCACACAAATTTTAGATTCTCTTTCTGCTAAAGTTGACGTTGAATTACCAAAGTCGGTTATTCAGTCTGAAGCCTCGACTTTAATGCAGCGTCAAATTGAACAGTTTCAGCAGCAGGGTGTAAAAGCTGAAGATGTTGGACTAACTATTGATGCGTTCCTACCTGAAGCAGAAAAACGTGTTAAACTTGGTTTGATTCTTGGAGATATCATTAAAGCAAATAAACTTACTGCTTCAGATGAAGCTCGTAAAGCATTTATTGAAGATCAAGCATCTTCATATGAAGAACCATCAGAAGTAATTAAGTGGTATGCACAAAACCCAGACGCTCAAAGAGAAATTGACTCTATTATCGTTGAAAAGCAAGTGTCTGAACTAATTGCCGCTGGTGCAAAAGTAAAAGAAGTGAAAAAGTCATTCGATCAGGTTGTTAATCAAGCTGCTTAATTTTACTTTTATTTGCATCTAAAAAAGCTTAACTTGGCAATCTAAGTTAAGTTTTTTTTTACTTCAAAAATTGCTCATAAACAGCTAAGATACTCCAACTAAACAAATATAAAAGGCAACAGATAAATGAATTCATTTGATATGCGAAGTGAAGCTCAAAATGCATTAGTTCCAATGGTAATAGAACAAACTAGCCGTGGAGAAAGATCTTACGATATTTATTCTCGTTTATTAAAAGAGCGTGTAATCTTTTTAGTTGGGCAGGTTGAAGATCATATGGCAAATTTGATTGTTGCTCAAATGTTGTTTTTAGAATCTGAAAACCCTGAAAAAGATATTCATTTATATATCAATTCACCTGGCGGAAGTGTGACAGCTGGTATGGCTATCTATGATACGATGCGTTTCATTAAGCCAAATGTCAGTACTATGTGTATAGGTCAGGCCGCTAGCATGGGTTCATTTTTACTTTCAGCAGGTGAAAAGGGTAAGCGTTTTGCTCTGCCTAACTCGCGTATTATGATTCATCAACCGTTAGGTGGTTTCCAAGGTCAAGCCTCTGATTTTGAAATCCATGCAAAAGAAATCTTGGGTATTAAAGAAAAATTGAACAAAGCATTGGCTGAACATACAGGTCAACCAATAGAGCGAATTGAACAGGATACTGATCGAGATAATTTTATGTCTGCAACTGAGGCAACAGAATACGGTCTAGTTGATAAAGTTCTCGAAGCACGTTAGGAGAAAACGGATGAGTGAAAAAAATCTATACTGCTCTTTTTGTGGCAAGGAACAAGCAGAAGTTAAAAAATTAATTGCAGGTCCATCTGTTTATATTTGTGACGAGTGCGTTGAACTTTGTAATGATATTTTACAAGAAGAGTTTGGAGAAGAGGCAACCTCTACCTTTGAGCTTGATAAACTTCCAACACCGCAAGAAATTAATGAAATTCTAAATGACTATGTGATTGGCCAGCTTCAAGCAAAAAAAGTTTTGTCTGTTGCCGTTTATAACCACTATAGACGCTTACAAAATGGCTATCAAAAAGATGAAGTTGAATTAAGTAAAAGTAACATTTTGTTAATTGGTCCGACGGGTTCAGGTAAAACATTATTAGCGCAAACTCTCGCGAGAATGCTAGATGTACCATTTGCAATTGCAGATGCAACAACTTTGACCGAAGCGGGTTATGTTGGTGAAGATGTAGAAAGTATTGTTCTGAAATTATTACAACAGGCGGATAACGATCCTGAAAAAGCAGAGCGTGGTATTATTTATATCGATGAAATCGACAAGATTACCCGCAAATCAGAAAATCCATCCATTACCCGTGATGTTTCTGGTGAAGGTGTACAACAGGCTTTATTAAAATTGGTAGAGGGTACGATTGCAAATATTCCTCCTCAAGGTGGTAGAAAACATCCCAATCAAGAATTAATTCAAGTTGATACCTCTAAAATTCTGTTTATTGTTGGGGGTGCGTTTGAAGGTTTAGCGAAAATTATTGAACAACGCACTGAAAAAAATATGGGTATTGGTTTTTCTGCAGATGTTAAAACCAGTTCTGAAAAAGCAACCTTAACCCAGCAATATCAACAGATAGAGCCAGAAGATTTAGTTAAGTTTGGTTTGATTCCAGAATTTGTTGGTAGATTACCGGTGATTGCGTCACTAGAAGACCTAGATGAAAAAGCACTGATTCAAATTTTAACTGAACCTAAAAATGCACTGGTTAAACAGTTCCAAAAAATGATTGAAATCGAAGGCGCTGAACTTCAGTTTAGAAAGGATGCGTTAACGGAAATTGCTGCATTAGCCATCAAAAGAAAAACAGGGGCTAGGGGATTAAGATCAATTTTGGAGCAAACATTGCTTGATACCATGTATGACTTACCTAGTTCTGATGGTGTTGAAAAAGTTGTAATCAACAAAGCGGTTATTAAAGGTAAGAAAAAACCTATTCTAATGTACAAAAAAGAAGTTGAAAAGAAAATATCGTAATTTAACTGTCTCTTAAGAGACGAGGTTTTGCGTGAGGTATTTTGTATTTTATTAACTGCTTTGATGGTAAAAAGAAAACGATATGAATATTGATCAAATTGATTTAAAAACAAATGTGCTTGTTTTAGCATTAAGAGATGTGGTTGTTTTTCCTGGAATGGTCGTGCCACTTTTTGTTGGTCGTAAAAAATCAATGAATTCTTTAAACAAAGCAATGAAAGAAGATAAGCAAATCTTTCTTGTGTCGCAAAAAAAATCAGAGCAAGAAAGCCCAAAAAAGGATGATTTATATCAAATTGGAGTCATGGCAAATATTTTACAGTTTTTAAGATTGCCAGATGGCACCCTTAAGGTACTTGTAGAAGGTGTCAAACGGTTTGAATTACTCGACTATGTTGATCACGAAGATTATTTAACCGGTGATATACAACAATTACCGATTGAAGAAAAATATGAATTAAATGAAATTGCACTATTATCTGCAGTAAAAGCAAAGTTTCAAATCTATGCTGATTTGCATAAAAAGATTCCTTCCCAAGTTCAAAAAAGTATCCAAAAAGCGGAAGATCCCAATAAGCTGGTTGATACCATTTCGGGTAATTTAAAATTGACGATTGAAGACAAGCAGTCTTTATTGGAGATGTTGAATTTATCTGATCGACTTGAAAAAGTTTTGTCGCTTATTCATATCGAAATTGATATGCAAGAGTCTGAATCTCGTATTAACAAGCGTGTTAAAAAGAAAATGGATAAAACGCAACGAAATTTCTATTTGAATACAAAGCTGCAAGCAATTCATGAAGAGCTGGGCGAGGGTTCTGAGGATGGTGAAACTGAGGTAAGTAAGTTTCAAGACAAAATAGACAAAATAGGCATGCCTGCACAAGTCAAAAAAGTTGCAGAAGCAGAGTTAAAAAAATTTAAACAAATGTCACCTCAATCGCCTGATGCTAATATTGTTCGCTCCTATATAGATTGGTTGGTAACGATTCCGTGGAAGAAAAAAACTCGAGTTTCAAAAGATTTAAATAAAGCTCAAGTTGTTTTAGATAAACAGCACTATGGACTTGAAAAAGTTAAAGAACGTATTGTTGAATATCTTGCGGTACAAAAACGAATAAATAAAATCAAAGGTCCTATCCTTTGTCTTGTTGGTCCCCCAGGGGTTGGGAAAACAACCTTAGCACGCTCAATAGCAGAGGCGACCAATCGCAAATATGTTCGAATGTCTCTCGGTGGTGTCAGAGACGAAGCTGAGATACGAGGGCACAGAAAAACCTATTTAGGGGCAATGCCAGGGCGAATTATTCAGAAAATGAAAACAGCCAGGACAAAGAATCCATTATTCTTATTGGATGAGATTGACAAAATGTCTCGTGATCATCGTGGAGATCCGTCCAGCGCTTTATTAGAAGTATTAGACCCTGAGCAAAATAAGAGTTTTAATGACCATTATTTAGAAGTTGACTATGATCTTTCTGATGTTATGTTTATTGCAACTTCAAACTCAATGGATATTCCGGAGCCTCTGTTAGATCGCATGGAAATCATCAACCTTTCAGGTTATACAGAGAGTGAAAAGTTAAATATTTCTCAACAGCACCTATTGCCAAAAGAGTTGAAGGCTCATGGTTTAAAAGAGTCAGAGTTGGTGATTGATCAGTCTGCTATCAGTGCGATTATTCAATCCTATACTAGAGAAGCAGGGGTTAGGTTACTTGATCAGCAGTTAGCTAAAATTTGCCGTAAATCGGTTAAAAAAATAGTTCTTAATGAGCAAGAAGCTCCAATTAAAGTGTCGGCTACTGACTTGGAAGACTACTTGGGCGTTGCAAAATACCGAATAGGATTGGCTGATGAGCAAAATCAAATTGGTCAAGTAGCTGGGCTTGCATGGACGAGAGTAGGTGGTGATCTATTGCGTATTGAAGCGACCTCCATGCCTGGTAAAGGTAAGCATAGTTCTACTGGACAACTCGGATCAGTGATGCAGGAATCAACGCAAGCAGCGATGAGTGTTATTCGTTCACGTTCAAACCAACTTGGTCTGGATGAAGATTTTTATGAAAAACAAGATATTCACCTCCACTTTCCTGAAGGGGCGATTAAAAAAGATGGTCCAAGTGCAGGGATAGCGATTTGTACTGCGATTGCTTCTGTTTTAACGGAAATTCCAGTAAAAGCGGATGTAGCTATGACTGGAGAGATTACACTCAGAGGTGAGGTTCTCCCTATCGGTGGCTTAAAAGAAAAATTATTAGCGGCTTCTCGAGGTGGAATAAAAACCGTTTTAATCCCAATGGACAATACACGTGATTTAGCGGAAATTGATGAAGAAATTATTTCTGGTTTGGATATTTATCCTGTACAATGGATTGATGAAGTCTTAGCAAGAGCGCTTGAAACTGTACCTAATCCCATAAAAGATACTTCGGATGTCATAAGTAAAGCTGTGGGGATAAGCACTGAGAAAGTTAAAAATATTGTGAAAAATCAAAAAAGGCATTAAAAACTTAAGAAAAGTAATTTATTTACTTGACAGCACAGAAGTAACCTTGATATAACTATCAACAGCAAGATTTTGTGCATTGAACGAATTTGTTTCTGATGTATATTTTTTAAGAAAAACGGAGAACTTAATTATGAATAAGACTGAATTGGTAGCCTCAATCGCTAGTGAATCTGGTTTAACAAAAGCGGATGCAGCTAGAGCATTAGATGCAACTGTTTCTACAATTACAAAAGCGATGAGTGGTGGTGATTCTGTTGCTATTATTGGTTTTGGCACATTTAAAGTTGGCGATCGTGCAGCACGTACAGGGCGTAACCCTCAAACTGGTGCAGAGATGCAAATTCCAGCGGCTAAAGTTCCTAAGTTCTCTGCTGGTAAAGGATTAAAAGACGCTGTTAACGGATAATCCCTAAATAGCTTATTTTTTAAAAACCTCCTTTATGGAGGTTTTTGCGTTTTAGGACTAGTAATAAATGTGCTTTACGCTTGGTGTTTTTTTGAAACATAAAACTGTACTTTTTAGTTCTTATCTGAATCTAAACTTAGACTCAGATTAGTTATTAAAAAACATCAAATATTGTTTGACAACCCGTGCCTAGTCTATATAATACGCCCCATTAGTTAAACACGGATAGGCAATCAATTTGATTGGTTTATTTCTAATTCTTATTTGAGAATTAGAGAGTATAACTAAAGTTGTAAAAGATTATGATTGGGTGATTAGCTCAGTTGGGAGAGCATCGCCCTTACAAGGCGAGGGTCACTGGTTCGAGCCCAGTATCACCCACCAATTATCTTTATTTATAACGGAGTAGTAGCTCAGCTGGTTAGAGTACCTGCCTGTCACGCAGGGTGTCGAGGG
>CAYUHO010000067.1:0-6811 GCA_964444445.1 uncultured Piscirickettsiaceae bacterium
TGATAGGCTAGAAGTCCACGCAGAATTTTAAGTTAGTTATTCAGTGTCTCCTTAAGAAGACACTAAATAACTAAGTTATCTCGTCATTGTAACCTAAGCTTGCCAGTGCTCTTTCGTCGTCTGACCAATTTTCTTTTACCTTAACCCAAAGTTCTAGATGAACTCTGGCGTCTAATAAATTCATGATGTCTTTACGAGCGTGAATTCCCATTTGTTTGATTAACTGCCCTTTCTCACCAATCACAATTTGTTTTTGTCCGTCTCTTTCAACTAAAATCA
This sequence comes from uncultured Piscirickettsiaceae bacterium, assembly GCA_964444445.1. Taxonomy (GTDB): domain Bacteria; phylum Pseudomonadota; class Gammaproteobacteria; order Thiomicrospirales; family Thiomicrospiraceae; genus Hydrogenovibrio. Next base: position 280 of record CAYUHO010000067.1, read on the forward strand.
GTGCGTGAATAATCCAACGGTCTTCTTCTTCGTCAAACTTAAACTGTTCTATTTCAACCGTAGCACCATAAGGCACTTCTTCACCTAATGAACGCATTAATTTTTCACGAATTATTTCGGCGGTTAAAAATCGAGTTGATCGGTCTGTAATATAGTCTTCAGAAAAAATCATTTCTTGTTTTGGCAGGTGTTTTAAAACTTCTTTTTCAATAATGTCTAAGCCTGATTTTTTATAGGCTGAAACAGGAATTAATTGATCAAACGTTGCGTTTTGATTAATTCTTTGCAGGTAAGGCATTAGCTCTTCCATGCGTTTAAACTTGTCAATTTTATTGACTAGAATAATCACTGGCATATCCACCATTGCGCATTTATCAGCAACCGCTTGATCTTCTTTGGTCCACTTGCCCGCTTCAACAACAAACAAGATAGCATCAACATCAGCAAAAGCACTATTGGCAGCATGATTCATATAGCGATTAATTGATTTTGCTTCGCCCAAATGCATGCCTGGTGTATCAATAAAAACAATTTGATGTGTTTCTGTGGTGTGGATACCGTGAATACGATGACGGGTTGTTTGTGGTTTAGGAGAGGTGATACTTAATTTTTGCCCTAACAAACTATTCATTAAAGTTGACTTACCCACATTCGGGCGACCAATAACAGCGACAAAACCTGCTTGATAATTGCTTGTTTGATCTGTCATTTTTTCTCCAGTACCTGTAACGCTTCTTCCGCAGAAAGTTGTTCTGCTTTTCTTCTATTGGTTGCACTTGCTTCAAACTTTCGGTTTAGTTTCTCAACAAAACAACTCACCACAAACTCTTGCGCATGTGCTGGTCCACTGGCACTAATAACGGTATATTCAGGCAAGATTTCTTGTCTAGATTGCAATAATTCTTGTAAACGAGTTTTTGCATCCTTACCAACTTTTGCAGGATTCAAGTCCTTGAGTTTATCAGCATAAATTCGAGAGACAAATTGATAACACGTTTCTTGCCCAGCATCCTCATATACCGAAGCAATGATTGCCTCAACGGCATCGGCAATAATAGATTCTCGTCTAAAACCACCACTTTTTAACTCACCCGGCCCGAGCATCAAATAATCCGACAGGCCTAATTCTTTACCGATAACGGCAAGGGTTTCTCCCTTGACTAAAAAAGCTCTAATTCGGCTTAAATCACCTTCAGATATTTTTTGATATTGATGGAAAAGAATGTCTGCAATAATGAAATTCACAAGACTATCGCCCAAAAACTCCATTCTTTCGTTGTTTTTTGCGCCCATGCTACGATGGGTTAAGGCACGTTCTAATAGGCTAATGTTTTGGTATTGATGTCCTAATATCGACTCTAATCGTTTAAGTTTTGCTTTTTTTTCAAAACTCATTATTATTCAATCCCGCTACCTATACGAGAGAATTCAACATCTTCATCCCAATTCATCCAAATACCAAAGGCTTTACCCTTTAGGTTTTTTTCAGGTACGGTTCCCCAAAAACGACTGTCATTTGAATAGTCTCGGTTGTCACCCATTACAAAATAATGCCCTTCAGGAACGACAATAGGTTTCATATCACGATTGAACTTATCTCTATCCAATAAAACTTTGTACTTTTGGCCAGACGAGGTAGTTTCCTCAATTTCTGTCACACCCGTCATATTTTCTGCAGAACCTGTTCCAACATAATTACCGACTAATTTTTGCCCTAAAGGCTTACCATTTACAAAAATGGTTCTTGCAATATAAGTTATCTCATCTCCTGGCAAACCAATGACTCGTTTAATGTAATCAACATTTGGATCTTTAGGAAATTTAAACACCACAACGTCCCCTCTCTCAGGTAAATCAACAGGGATAATTTTTGCTTGTGTTACAGGTAGTTTAACCCCATATGCAAACTTATTTACCACGATAAAGTCACCAACTTGTAGAGTGGGGTACATTGAAGCTGAAGGAATTTTAAAAGGCTCTAAAACAAATGAGCGCAACACTAATACAATTAGAAAAACAGGAAATAAAGAACGTGAGTACTCAATTAGCACTGGTTCTTTTTCATCGACAATAGAAGCATCACGTTTTGGTTTCCAAACGATTTTATCGACAAATGCAATCGCACCCGTGATTGCAGTAACAATAACCAACAATAATTCAAAACTCATACAAATCTATTCCTCAGATGTATTTAATACGGCTAAAAACGCTTCTTGTGGAATATCTACTGAACCAATAGATTTCATACGTTTTTTACCTTCTTTTTGTTTTTGTAACAGCTTCTTCTTACGAGAAACATCACCACCGTAACACTTAGCCGTCACATTTTTTCTTAATGCTTTCACATTGGTTCGACCGATGATTTTAGCACCAATTGACGCTTGAATGGCAACATCAAACATTTGCCTAGGAATAATCTTCCTAAGCTTTTCAATAATCACCTTTCCACGTTGTACAGCTGTCGACCTATGCAAAATAAGCGCAAGTGCATCAACAGGCTCATTATTAACTAAGAAATTAACCTTCACCAAATCATCTGGATTAAAACACTTAAACTCGTATTCCATTGAAGCATAACCTCGGCTGGTCGATTTTAACCTATCAAAGAAATCCAATACCACCTCATTCATAGGCATATCATAAGAAATCGCAACTTGGCTACCAGAGTAGGTCATATTCTTTTGAACCCCTCTTTTTTCCAAACATAATTTCATCACTGCACCCACATACTCATTAGGCACTAGAATATTTGCTTGAATAATAGGCTCTCTAATTTCTTCAACCAAACTCATATCTGGTAAACTTGAAGGATTATCTATCTTAACCACTTCTCCCTTCTTGGTTAAAACTTCATACACCACGGTCGGTGAAGTGGTGATTAAATCAATATTATATTCGCGCTCCAACCGCTCTTGAATAATCTCCATATGTAGCATTCCCAAGAAACCACAACGAAAACCAAAGCCCAAGGCATCTGAACTTTCTGGTTCAAAATGTAAAGCCGCATCATTCAACCTTAATTTTCTCAAGGCTTCTCGTAAGTCCTCATAATCTTCAGAACTTATCGGAAAAATCCCTGCAAAAACCCTTGGCTGAACAGGTTTAAAACCGTCCAGTGCCTCGACTTCTTGCCCAGCCAAGGTAATCGTATCACCTACTGGGGCACCGTCGATATCTTTAATTCCAGAAACGACAAAGCCAACTTCACCCGCTGATAAAAATTCCGTCGGTGTACGCTTTGGGGTAAAGATTCCAACTTGGTCAACCAAATATTCTTCCTTGGTCGAAAGCACCTTCATCTTCATTTTTTTACCCAACTTGCCGTCAATTATCCTGACTAAGGACACAACACCCAGATAATTATCAAACCAAGAATCAATAATCAACGCCTTTAAAGGCGCATCAACATTACCCTCTGGCGGTGGTATTTTTTTAACAATATCTTCTAAGGTGTCTTCAATCCCAATACCCGCTTTTGCACTCGCTTGTACCGCATCATGAGCTTCAATCCCAACAATTTCTTCAATTTCATCCACCACTCGCTCTGGGTCTGCCGCGGGTAAATCAATTTTATTTAACACAGGTAGAACTTCTAAACCCTGCTCTATTGCGGTGTAACAATTGGCAACGGTTTGTGCTTCCACGCCTTGCGAAGCATCAACCACCAACAACGCGCCTTCACAAGCCGCTAATGAGCGGGAAACTTCATAAGAAAAATCAACGTGCCCCGGTGTATCAATGAAATTTAATTGGTAGGTTTCACCATTTTTAGAAGTATAGTTAAGGGTCACACTTTGGGATTTGATCGTAATACCACGTTCTTTTTCAATATCCATTGAATCAAGAACCTGAGCTTCCATTTCACGGTCAGAAAGACCACCACACAAATGAATAAAACGATCAGCAATCGTAGATTTACCATGATCGATATGCGCAATAATTGAAAAATTACGAATGTTTTTTAACTGGTCGGACGACATTAATACCCCAAAGAAAATAATTTCGGGGTATTTTACACGATTTTAGACAGCGTCTAAGAAGTTAGATTAAAAAAGCGTCTTTAGAAAAGGAACGACCTCTACAATAATAACCAAAGCAATCATCCATTTTATAACTAACAATTCTTTTTGAAGCTTATTAATATCATCTTTTGTTGCTAAACTTTCCGAAGATAATGCTTCAGCTGCTTTTTGAGCTTCAACTTCTGGTACACCAGCAATTCTAAATGCATTATAAACTTCGCTAATCATTGTACTCATAATCACACCCCCGTTTATCTAAGATAAAATCTAAAATCTTCCTTATTATGCCATAGATTATAAATCTGATTTTAAACATTTAGCCTTATAAACAAATGTTCCAAAAGGAATAAACGATGCGACAAAACCAACTATAAAACGAAGTAAATTCACTTTTCTCATCACCAGATGAACTAACAGTAAAGAGATAAAAACAAGAAACAACGCACCATGAACCATACCAACCACTTTAACTACTTCAGGCATACCCAAATAGTATTTAAACGGAAGTGCAACAAACAGTAGTACAATTAATGAAGTACCCTCAAAAAGGGCGGCTATTTTTAACCATTTATAATCTTTCATTTACTTAAATACTTAATTTATTTCAAACTCAATGGCAAAAATATCGAGCGCTTATCACGTACAATTCTTATTGGAAAAGAGCGGTGCTTAGGTAAACGCTTTGTAATCGCTTTTAACTCAGTAACTGACTTAACAGGTTGAAAATTAACACTCACCAAAATATCGCCCTTTAACACACCGGCTAACTGCGCTGCACCATTTCGCTTAATATCAACAACTTCCAAACCAAATGGAAGATTTAACTCCCTTAACTTATCTTCCGTTACCGTTTTCAGCTGCAGACCCAATACCTCTTCCTTAACTCCTTCAATACCAACAACAACTTCGGCATCTAAAGTATCTAGCCTTAAATAAATCTGCTTTTCTTTGCCTTCACGCAATACCTTTACCACCACTTTTTTACTCACCTCAGTCGCACCAACGATTGGCGGTAAATCTGATGACTTTTTAATATCCTTTCCATCAAATTGAATAATAATATCACCCGGTAAAATGCCATTTTTTTCAGCAGCCTGCCCTCTAACTAACTCTGCAACCAAGGCCCCCCTGGGAGTTTTTAAACCAAAAGACTTCGCTAAATCAGCGGAGACTTCTTGCACACTTACCCCCAGAAAACCGCGAACCACTTTCCCAGTCTCTTTTAATTGCTTAACCACATTCATTGCAATATCAATTGGCACAGAAAAAGACAAACCAACAGAGCCACCCGTTTTACTATAAATTTGTGAATTAACACCCACCACTTCACCATTCATATCAATTAATGGCCCTCCAGAATTACCTGGATTAATCGGTACATCCGTTTGAATAAACGGCACATAAGTATCATCAGGCAACGAACGACCAATAGCAGAAACAATACCATGGGTCACCGTATAATCTAAACCAAATGGTTCACCAATTGCCAATACCCACTGCCCAACTTTTAACGTTGAACTTGAACCTATCTTGGCTGTTTTCAAATTAGTTGCATTAATTTTTATTAAAGCGATATCAGTGCGCTTATCCAAACCAATTATCTTCGCTTTATACTCCTTACGATTACTCAGCTTAACAATAATATCATCAGCCCCTTCTACCACATGATTATTCGTCACAATATAACCATCTTCACTAATAATAAAACCTGAACCAAGCGAACTGACTTGTTTTTTACGTTTTTTAGGCGGTGTACGAGGCGAAAAATCTTTGGGTAAACCAAAAAAATACTTTAGCATTTCATCAGGCATGCCTCTAAACTGATTAGGCAACGCCGACTGATTAACCTTCTTCATCGTACTAATATTCACAACAACAGGGCTATTCTGCTCCGCCAATACTGAAAAATCAGGCAAAGTAACAACAGGTGTTTTACTCATTACACCAGTAGAAAAAGTCAGTAAAACAACTAGACCAAAACTTAATTTAATATTATTTCTAAACATATCTTTAAACATCTTAAACATAAACACCTCTACAAAATTTTTTCTAACTTAGGAACAACTGGCTGATAAGCATACTTAGTAAACAGCCAACCTAACAATAAAAATAACAATCCAATTACCGCAGATAATATGTCCGAATCAAAAAAATTCAACCCCATCCAAGCACCAATCATCAATAAAATTAACGGAAAACCATACGCCATCATCGAATGTTTTAATATTTCAGACTCAACTAAAGACAACAACACCTTATCACCCTCCTTTGCATTTAAACTATTTTCAACCCACAAAGCACGCTCAACCGAAGGGGCAAACAGGCTAGACAAAGACGCCGTACCACAACCACCACTAGCAGAGCAACCCGCACAACCAGATTGATTTTCAGCTTTCACCACCACAAAACCACCCTCAACAGACAAAACAGAACCCACAGAAACTATTTTTCCCTGTTCTGAATACTCCATTTCTAAATTTTCTAATTCAACCATACAAACTATCCAAAGG
>CAYUHO010000068.1:0-6704 GCA_964444445.1 uncultured Piscirickettsiaceae bacterium
ATAACCGCTGGAAATAGCAAATTATGGCTTTAATTGACCCTTTTAATCGCACCATCAATTATTTACGCGTCTCAATTACTGAGAAATGTAACTATAAATGTAGCTATTGCATGCCTGAAGAAGGTGCGCACCCTGAAGGACATCACTCTGAATATTTAAGTTTTGATGAATTAGCCAAAATTATCGGTGCATTTGTTGACCTTGGTGTTTCTAAAGTACGCATTACAGGTGGGGAACCGCTTGTACGTAAAGGAGTACCAGATTTCGTTAAACAAATACATCAATTCAAGGGTTTACAAGAAATTGCCTTATCGACCAATGCTCATTTCTTAGATAAATACGCACATGACTTAAAAGCAGCCGGTTTAAATCGCTGCAATATTTCTATTGATACATTAAAACCTAAACTTTTTGAACACATTACCCGTGGAGGTAATTTGCAAAAGGTACTTGATGGTGTTGATGCGGGGATTGCCGCTGGTCTGCAACCAGTGAAATTTAATTGTGTTGTTATGAAGGGGACAAACCATACAGAAATTGAGGCGATGGTCGACTATGGCATAGAGAAAGGTATCGAGGTACGTTTTATTGAAATGATGCCAATTGGTTCAGCTGGAATTAGCCTGATGGATCAACACTACCCAATGGATAAAATATTATCTCGTATCAAGTCCCATGTCGGTGCTGACTTAATTCCAACAACCGAAAAAAGCCATGCAGGCCCGGCAAAAAATTTTTTAATTAAAGGTACTGATGCAAAAATAGGGGTAATCTCTGCAGTATCACAACATTTCTGTGAAGCTTGTAATCGGGTTCGATTGACTTCCACTGGCGTTTTAGCGCTTTGCCTAGGTCAAGAAGATGCTGTGGATTTAAGAGCGCCAGTTCGTGCAGGAGCAAGCCATGAAGAACTCAAAGAAATTATCGTTGAAGCAATGTTAGAAAAACCAGAAAGGCACTTCTTCAATGAGAATGTGCACAACATCGAATTTAAGCAAATGGTCAGTTTAGGAGGATAACATGTTAAATATTTTATATTTTGCCAGCTTAAGGGAAGTGCTTGGACAAGCAGATGAAACAATTCCGGCTACCGAGTTTAAAACAATCAACTGCCTACTAAATAAGCTTGCTGAGCGTGGTGAAATGTGGAACATGGCTCTACTCAATAATGCAAATTTGCAGATTGCAGTGAATCACGACATTGCAAATAGAGAAACTGAATTAAAGGCTGGCGATGAAATCGCATTTTTTCCACCAGTTACAGGTGGCTAGGAAGAGACTAACTTGATGAGTTTTCCATTTATTAAGGTGCAAAAAGAAGATTTTGACCTTTCCACTGAAGTCAAAAACTTAAGAGCTGGCCATAAAGATATTGGTGCTGTTGTCTCTTTTGTAGGTACTGTGCGAGATCTTAATGAAGGTGATGATATTTCAGTTTTAGAACTGGAACACTATCCAAATATGACTGAAAAAGCATTGGAGTTTATTCGACTCGAAGCGCATGAACGCTGGAATTTACAAAGCAGTTTAATTATTCACCGTATTGGAAAAATGCAACCCTGTGACCAAATTGTTTTAGTTGCCGTCACCTCTCGTCATCGTGAAGAAGCTTTTCACGCTGCACACTTTATAATGGACTATCTCAAAACCAATGCCCCTTTTTGGAAAAAAGAAACCTTTCCTAATGGCGAAACTCGCTGGGTTGACTCAAGAATATCCGATAAAGAAGCCGAAAAAAAATGGAACCTTGCCCCTGAATGAAAACCTTTGATGAAGCACTTGCTCACCTAATTAAACAAGCCAACCCAACAAACAATACAGAAACAATCGCTATAACAGATGCGCTGGGCAGAGTTCTTGCTGAAGATATTATCTCTAATATCAATGTGCCAGCACACGATAACAGCACAATGGATGGTTATGCACTCAAACTGGATTCATTAAAAAAAACAGATACCTTTACTGTGTCGCAAAGAATCGCAGCAGGCGAAACAGGTGTGCCACTCGCTGACAATACAATTGCCAGAATATTTACTGGAGCCAAAATTCCACCTAATGTGGATGCCGTTATCATGCAAGAAGAAACGGAATTGCTAGAAACAGATAATAGAGTCAAAATTAGCGCAAAAAACACCAGGGGGGGGCAAAATATTCGCCGCATAGGTGAAGATATTACACTTGGTGATACGATTTTAAATAAAGGACACCTGCTCCAATCACAAGATTTAGGCCTAATTACCTCAATAGGAATTGAAAAAGTCAAAGTTTACCAACCTCTAACCATCGCGACTTTTACAACGGGTAGTGAACTACTAGAACCTGGGCAAAAACCAGAAGAGGGTAAAATCTACAACGCAAACCGCTATGTGTTAGCAGGAGCAATACCTGCTTTAGGCTTTAAACTAATCGACCTTGGTATCATTCCAGATACCTTAACGGATACAATTAATGCAATGAAAAAAGCTGCAGAATTAGCCGATGCCGTCATTACAACAGGTGGGGTGTCTGTAGGTGAAGAAGACCATATAAAACCTGCCATTGAACAGCTTGGACAGCTTGACCTGTGGAAAGTTAAAATGAAACCTGGCAAACCACTTGCCTTTGGATATATTAATCACACCCCTTTTATCGGACTACCTGGGAATCCAGTATCGGCATTTGCAACCTTCAAACTGTTTGCAACCCCTTACCTAAAAACGATGCAGGGGCAGAGCAATACAACCCCTTCACCTATCTGGATAACGGCAAATTTTGCAACCAATAAAGCTCAATTTAGACGAGAATTTGCTAGAGGAAAACTGATTAACAAACAGCAACAAACACAGGTAGAGCTCTATCCAAACCAAGGCTCAGGTGTTTTAAGTTCAACTGTCTGGGCTGATGGATTTGTTGTGATTCCTGAAGATACCCTTATCAACCTAGGCGATAAAGTCGCTTTTTACCCTTTTTAAGAGAACCAACATGAACAAACAACTAACCCACCTTGATGAAAAAGGCCAAGCCAAAATGGTTGATGTGAGTGAAAAATCTCACACTGAACGCGAAGCACGTGCAATGGCAGTCATTAACATGCTACCCGAAACATTAACCATGATTGCAGAAGGTAAGCACAAAAAAGGTGATGTCATGGCAACGGCAAGAATTGCAGGGATTATGGCTGCCAAAAAAACCCCCGACCTGATTCCTATGTGCCACCCCTTAATGCTTACCTCAGTTAAAGTCGAATTGAATGCTAACTATGAAGATAATACAGTTGAAATTATTGCCATCTGTAAACTAGTAGGTCAAACTGGAGTCGAAATGGAGGCGTTAACCGCTGCTGCAACCGCCGCCTTAACGCTTTATGATATGTGCAAGGCCGTCGACAAAGGCATGGTGATAAATCAAGTGCAACTGCTAGAAAAGAAAGGTGGAAAAAGTGGACACTGGACAAGAAACTAATCAAATTTCGGTTACTCAAGATTGGAATAAGCTGTCATAAATAAACCTCATTAAATACAAAAAAATTTTATAGACTTGTTGTTTTTTAAACCGTGAATAACTTAATACTACCGAATCAATACGTTACATAAACCTCCTACACTTGAAGTTAAAATACGACTCATAAGCTAAGATTGACTTAACTTCCATTCCACTATATATTGTTGCACTCAAACATAACATTACCATATAGAGTGGATTCCTTATGCATATTACCCATGTCGCTAAGCGTGACGGTGAGCTTAAACCTTTTAAAGCAGAAAAAATAACCAGTGCTGTTTGCAAAGCGATGACTGCGGTTGAAAATGGTTCTAGATCAGACGCTGAAAATATCACAAACTCTGTTTTAACAGTCCTAGAAAATATTAAGTTAACTGACTCTAAATATACGCCTTCCATTGAGGGGATTCAAAACGTTGTAGAAACACAACTTATGCAGTCAGACATGCCTGATGTTGCAAAAGCCTATATTTTGTATCGTAATGAGCAAGCTTTAAAACGTAAAAAGAATATTTTCGAGAAAAGAGTTTTTTTGAAACCCTATGAATACCCAGAAATATTAGAATATGTTGATGCCATTCGTCACTCATACTGGATTCATACCGAATTCAACTTTACCAGTGACATTCACGATTTCAAGTCGCGTTTAACAGCACCCGAACAAGAAGCGATAAAACGTACGATGCTAGCGATTTCTCAAATTGAAGTCTCCGTCAAAACATTTTGGGGGAATATTTATAGCAAAATGCCTAAACCAGAAATTGGTTCTGTAGGTGCTACCTTTTCAGAATCTGAAGTTCGTCATCATGATGCTTACTCTCACTTACTTGAAATTTTAGGCTTAAATGAAGAGTTTGAAAAGCTAAATGACAACCCAACGATTATGAAGCGGGTGCGTTATCTTGAATCTGCATTAAAAAATGCAAACAGTGAAGATAACCGAGAATATGCCGAGTCAATTTTATTATTTGCTTTATTTATCGAACATGTTTCGCTTTTCTCGCAATTTTTAATCATCATGTCCTTCAATAAACATAAAAACCTACTCAAAGGGATTTCTAATGTTGTTGAAGCCACTTCAAAAGAAGAACAAATTCACGGTAATTTTGGGACAGATCTGATCCAGATTATCAAACAAGAAAATCCAGATTGGTTTGATGAAACTCATGCTCAAACCGTTCGGTCTCTTTGTAAACAAGCTTATCGTGCTGAAGCTGAAATTATTGATTGGATTTTTGAAGAGGGGGAATTAGACTTCCTACCAAAAGAGCAAGTAAAAGAGTTTATCAAAAACCGCTTTAACAATTCACTACAAAGTATTGGCATAGAAAAAGCATTTGAAGTTGATGATGTGATTGTTGAACGAACCGAGTGGTTTGATGATGAAATTATAGGCACAAAACACGGCGATTTCTTCGTAAAACGCTCTATAAACTACAACAAAAGAAGCAAAAGCGTCACATCAGACGACCTGTTTTAAAAATTAAGAGATTAAAAAAATGAAATGGTTAACGGAAAATAGTCGTAAGTTTTTAGCAGGTGGTTATCTTGAAGAAGGGACAAGTGCTGAAGAAAGGATTCGTGAAATAGCAGATGGTGCTGAAAAAATTCTTGGTATAGACGGATTTGCGGATAAGTTTTATGGCTATATGGAAGAAGGCTTTTATTCGTTAGCCTCACCTGTTTGGTCGAATTTTGGCAAAAAACGCGGCTTACCAATTAGTTGCTATGGTTCAAATATGGCTGACGATATTGGTGATATCTTATTCACCCAAGCCGAAGTTGGCATGATGTCTAAACTTGGTGGTGGAACCTCTGGTTATTTTGGTAATTTACGTAACCGTGGTATGCCGATTAAAAATAATGGCCACTCTTCAGGAGCGGTTCATTTTATGCAACTATTTGAATCAATGGTTGATGTTGTTAGCCAAGGCTCTGTGCGCCGAGGACGATTTGCTCCCTACCTACCGCTAGAGCACCCAGATGCCAATGAATTTTTAGATATCGGCTCAGAAGGTAACCCAATTCAAGAATTAACCCATGGTGTCACTGTAACAGACGACTGGATGCAAGAAATGATTGATGGTGACAGTGAAAAGCGTGCACTATGGGCAAAAGTTATTCAACGCCGTGGTGAATTAGGTTATCCCTATATTTTATTTAGCGACAATGCCAATAATAATACCGTTGACGTCTATAAAGATCATAACTTAAAAATTCATGCTAGTAACCTTTGTACTGAAATCATGTTGCCGACCAATGAAAAATGGTCATTTGTCTGTGTTCTTTCGTCAATCAACCTACTGCACTATGACAAGTGGAAGGATACTGACGCTGTCGAAACATTAGTTTATTTTCTGGATGCCGTCATTACGGAATTTTTAGAAAAACTAGAAGTTTATCGTGACTCTGATGAGCATGATGATCAAATGACCTTTTTGTTTATGAAAAAGGCCTACGATTTTACAAAAGAAAACAGAGCATTAGGGCTAGGTGTTTTAGGCTGGCATTCATTATTACAATCTAAAATGCTACCATGGGAAAGTCGAGATGCCGCTAAACTTAACTTAGAAATCTTCAAATCGATTCAACAAAAGTCATATAAAGCTTCAGAAGAATTAGCAGAAAAATTTGGCATGCCTAACTTATTAAAAGAATATAACCGACGCAATGCAACACTTAATGCAATTGCGCCTACAACTTCATCAGCATTCATCTTAGGACAGGTTTCTCAAGGAATCGAGCCGACATGGTCAAATTGTTATGTAAAAGACATCGCAAAAATAAAAACCACCATTAAAAATCCTTTTTTAGAAAAACTACTCGAAGAAAAAGGGAAAAACACTAAGGACGTTTGGCTAGATATCCGAAATCACGATGGTTCTGTACAACACCTGAGCTTCTTAAGTGATGATGAAAAAGATGTCTTCAAAACCTTCCCTGAAATTGATCAGATGAGTATTATTGATCAGGCCGCCACTCGTCAAACTTACACCGATCAGGGACAGTCTCTAAATATTATGGTTCACCCAGATACGCCAGTAAAAGAAATAAACCAATTCTATATTACAGCATGGAAACTTGGAATTAAGGCACTTTACTACCAACACAGTATGAATGCGGCACAAATCCTTAATCAAAAGCGCAATAACTGTGTTGCCTGTGAAGGTTAAGGAGACACTTAACAACTGATTAAAATTCTGGCAACGCTAGGTTTTCAGCAT